>JAYEOL010000059.1:0-37337 GCA_034722995.1 Candidatus Cloacimonadota bacterium
TAATTCTTTTATTTTCTGTCCTATTTTTTACAGTTTTGGAAGCTTATAATTCCAATAAAATTTACTTAATACAGATAGATGGAATAATTGGACCACCTATAGCAGATTATGTAGTCAAAAATATTGAAAAGGCAGAAGAGGATAATGTTCATGCAGTTTTATTGGAAATTGATACACCCGGAGGACTTTCCACATCTATGCGGAAAATCATAACAAAAATTATAAACTCTCCTATCCTGGTAATTGGTTATGTTACACCAGAGGGAGCTCGTGCTGCTTCTGCAGGTGCTTTTGTTATGATGGCTTGCGACATTAGTGCGATGACTCCTACATCCAACATCGGTGCAGCTCATCCTGTAACTATGGGAGCGAAGATAGATTCTACAATGGAACGAAAAGTTATGAATGATATGCTTGCTCATATGACTTCGCTTGCTGAAAAAAGGAATAGAAATGTAGAAGTTGCAAAAAAGATGATAACAGAAAGCATTTCTTTGACTGCAAAAGAGGCTTTTGAACAAAATATAATTGATTTTATTGCTAAATCAAGAGCTGAACTTCTTGAGAAAATTGATAATCTTGAAATTGAAAAAAATGGTAAAAAAATTGTCTTACAAACAGAAAACATAGAAATGGTCACTCTTAAAATGAATTTTATTGAACGATTTTTTTATCATATTTCTAACCCCAATATTGCTTATATTCTTTTGATGCTTGGTATTTATGGAATTCTTGCCGAATTTTCATCACCGGGTATTGGGTTTGCAGGTGTTTTTGGAACAATATCTTTATTATTAGCTTTCTTTGCACTTTCAAGTCTTCCTGTAAACCTTGTAGGTATTTTGCTGATTGCTGTTGGGGTAATACTATTACTGTTAGAGATAAAAGTCCAGTCTTCAGGAATATTAGGCATAGGAGGAGTTGTGAGTATTATATTAGGCTCATTAATGTTAATTCAGACAAGTGCACCATTTCTCAAAATATCCGTCTCATTAATAATTGGTGTGGGGGTGTTTACAATTTTATTCTTTCTGTTACTTATCACGCTTGTATTCAAAGTTCATCACAAAAAAGTTACAACTGGTAGAAAAGGACTGATTGGCGAGAAAGGATATGCTAAAACATCATTAAAACCAGAAGGCACTGTGTTTGTTCGTGGTGAACTCTGGCACGCTGAATCAATTGATGGAAATATCAAAAAGGATGCGAAAATTGAAGTTTCAAAAATTGAAAATCTCAAGCTTTTTGTGAAGAAAATAAAAGGCTAAAATACGAAAATTCTAAATAAATTTAGTAATAACCTTGACGAATACAAAATCTGCTAAATAATAAAGTAAAAATTTCGGAGGAGTGAAATGAAAAGAAAGATATTATTAATAATACTGCTACTTTCTTTAATAGTGTTATTAGCTTGCCAAAGTAAGTATATGACAACAGCAAAGCTTGCAATACGAGATGAAAATGACCCTGATAAGGCAATTGAAAATCTTCAGAAAGAGATTAATAAAAACCCGACAAATGTTGAAGCATATCTTTTCTTGTCGAAAATTTATGGGCAATTTAAAAAGGATTATATCAAATCCTATAATTATGCACAAAAAGCATTGGAATTAGACCCTCAACAACAAGAGGTGATAAACAAAATTAACCTTACTTGTTGGGCTGAATTATACAATCAAGGACTTAAATATTACAATTCAGAAGATTTTAAAAATTCCCTTGAATCATTCAAAAATGCTGTAAAAATTTGCCCGGATAGTCTTAGATCTAAAACAATGCTGGCAGGCGTATATGCAAAGGTTGATTCGTCTAAAAAGGCTATTAAAATTTTTACTGAAATCGCAGAAAAATTACCAAATGATGTTGCTTCCAGAAAAACTTTAGCTAATATGTACTTTTCCAAGAAAGAATATGAAAATGCTATTAAATATTTTGAAGAACTATCGGAAATTGAGCCCCAAAATGTAGATTGGCCTTACAATATTGCTGTATGCTACTCCAACCTTAATAATCCTGAAAAAGTACTTAAGTATTACAAAAAAGCTGCTGAAATCAAACCCGATGATATAGAATTACTTTATAAAATAGCTGATGATTACTTTAATAACCAAAATTATGAAGAAGCTTCTAATTATTATATAAGAATTATTGAAATAAATGATAAAGAATTAGATGCCATTAAATATATCTGTTATTCATTTAGTAACAGTAAAGATTATGAAAACTTAGTTAAATATGCAAAAAAGTGGGTTGAACTTGAACCTGAAAATAAAAATTCCTACCGTTTTATTGTATTAGGACTTCAGCAAACCGGGCAAGATAAGGAATCACAAAAATATATTAAAAAATTAGAAGAACTGAAAAATAAGTAAAGAAGAAATTTTCCGTAATTACGGAAAAAATAATCCTCGCGGACGCGGGGAAGGAGGAAGGATGAAAACACTGGCATGGATTTTCGGAATAATTGCTGCACTTTTAGTGCTTGCAGGTTGCATCAATTATCTGGCACCAAACTGGCTTTTTCATGTAGCGAATACAGTTTCTTATTTCCATGTAGCAAATGCCTTCTTACTATTCACTATTGCTTTCTTAGTGTATCCGAAGATAGAGAAGAAATAGATATTTGTTTTTATATGCCGATAAAAGGAATTCTATTTGACCTGGATGGTGTAATTGTAGATACGCTCCATTATCACTTTTTAGCCTGGCAGGAAATGTTTCACAGAAAGGGCGGTGAGGTTAAAGAACTCACCGTCCTTCTTCATGAAGGGAGAAGTTCAAAAGAAATTCTCCCTATTCTTATAAAAGAAAGTGGAATACAAATTCCAAAAGAAAATTGGCATGATTTTATTGAACAGAAACGCAAATACTATCGTTCAATAGTTAAAATTAAGTTTTATCCTGACGCACTTGATACAGTAAGAAAATTGCGTAAGTTAGGAAGTAAATGTGCCTTGGTTACTGCTTGTGCCAAAAAAAATATGGAAAAAGCATTAACACCTGAACAGCAATCTTTATTTAATGTAATTATTACTGGTAATGATATTCCAAGAGCCAAGCCGCATCCAGACCCATACGAGATTGCTCGTAAGAGTTTGGGATTAAGGAAAGAAGAATGTCTTGTTATTGAAAATGCTCCCCTCGGAATACAATCTGCAAAAGCTGCTGGGATTCGCTGTGCTACAATTGCTACTACTCTTCCAGAGAAATATCTAAAAGGTGCAGATTTTTATTTAAAAAAATTATCAGATATTTTTAAATATATATGAGTCTGCTCTAAAAACCATTAAAATGGTTGAAGTGCATTATTTTCCTTAAACCCACAACTGAAGTTGTGGGCTACCTAACCCACTAACTATAGGCGAATTAGTGTCATAGAAGCCCACAGTTTTAACTGTGGGAAAGGGGGAATAAAAACTGATTTTTAACCCCTTCAGGGGTTTTTATAGTGAACTCATATAACTCATATATAAATTATGGAGTCGACAAGTCCATTTTCGGTTACTCAACAGAGTTGAGCACTCCGTATTATTTTGAAGTTAATGTAAATACACCATCCCAATCTTTTGAAGGAAGGCGTAGTTTATACTGCTTGCATCTTTCAATATACTTCTTACAAGGTTCATCTTCTTGAATTTTTAAAGCTTGCTCAAATTTTTTAATTGCGTCATCCCACAATCTTTTTCTATATAAAACTAATCCATCGGCAAATAAATTGTAAAGAACTCTTTCTTTTTCGGGCAATTCACCTTTTTTGCATAATAATTCATAAACTCTAACCGGTTTACTCCTACCAACAACACGAATCATATCTAATTCCCTGACTTCAATGAAACTCTTAGCAGCTTCGTAAGTAAATTCACTAATCATAGAATATGTTCCATACTGCTTATTAGCCCCTTCCAAACGAGCAGCTAAATTGACTGAATCTCCCATCATCGTATAATCCATCCTCGTGCGTGAGCCCATATTACCTACTACCATTGGGCCAGTATTAAGTCCGATTCTCACTTTCATATTATGAACAAGTTTAGGCCAATGCTTCTCATGCGACCATTTTTCTCTTAACTCTGCAAGCCGTTGTTGCATCTCAATACTTACCAAACAAGCCCTTTTTGCGTGGTTTTCAAAAGGAACAGGTGCACCAAAAAAGGCAATGATTGCATCACCTTCAAATTTGTCTACAGTCCCTTTATATTTAAGTATAATGTCTGTCATATCAGTTAAATATTCATTTAACAAATTAACCAGTTCTTCGGGAGTTAACTTCTCAGAAATAGTTGAAAACTTGGCTATATCAGAAAAGAAAGCGGTTAGAACCTTTTCTTCTCCTCCCAGTTTGAGCATACCTGGATTTTCAGTAAGCTGTTTTATAATACTGGCAGAAAGGTAATGCTGAAAGGCATTTTTTATAAAACGCTTCTCTTTTCTTCCAAGGTAATATTGATAGACCAGATTACCCAAAAAAGAAATCAAAATACCAGTTGGCAATTCTGTTGCATTTATCAAAATGTTTTTTCCAGTAAAAAGATAGGACACAGAATAAAGATAAGCAATTATCAAAACAACAGATAATATTATATTAACAATCGGCTTTCTAACTAATTGAAAAATAAAATTAATAATAAGTATTAAAATCAATAAACCAATCAAGAAATATAGAAAACTAAATGAAGTAATACAATCATTATGCAGCACCATTTCCAAGAAATTTGCATGAATTTCTACACCTGGCATAAGCTTTCTTTCATCTCCATAACTATAAAATGGTGTAGCAAAAAGGTCGTGTAATTCCTCTGCAGTAGCACCTACAAAAACAATCTTATCTTGAAAGGTTTTCTTGCTTAAATACTCGTCAAAAGTGTTAAATTCAATACCGAACTCTTCCTCCTTAAATGTTGTAAATTTTTCATCATCCAATACTGTATCCATAGAATATACGGGAAAAGTATATGCCTGACCATAATAATTAATAAATGCTGTATTAGATGAATATTTTGGAAAAATGTAGTGACCTACTTGAAATTTGTTTGTTGAATTTACAATCTCAGGCTCACTTTTTATTTTATCTCTTATTAAAACTTGTAATGCTTTAATTCCAAGCGAATAATATTTCGCATCCTGAAAAGTTGCAAAAAGGCTATATTGCCTTACAAAACCATCAGGGTCTAAGGAAATTCCAACTAATCCCCAATCAATATTTCGCTTGGTGATATCTGATATGGGTTTTAGAATACTTTTTTGGACAGAACTACCAATTTTCTGTTTTATTAATTTTCCTGCAAAGATAACATTGCCATATTTGGCCGCAGACTCTGCAAGCAATTCATCTTCTTCTGGTAAAGATGGCTCAGTGAATTCAATATCAAATATGATAAGTTTCGCACCAGCTTCGTTCAAATTCTCAATGAGCTTTGCATAATAACTTCGCGGAAAAGGATATCTGCCAAGTTCCTTGAATGATTGGTCAGAAATTTCAACTATTACAATATCATTGGATGGTTTTTTCTTTCCTCTTAATGAAAAATTTATATCTATCCATTTTATTTCTAAATTTTTGTAGATTGGAGTAAGAGAAAGTATAATTGCTATAAAAAACACAGATATAGAAAAAAACAAAATAAATTTAAATTTAATTTTTTTCATCGGAAAATATACCACATATTACACACCCCGTCTCCCGATAAATCGGGATCCACCCCTCTCAAGAGGGGATTTATTTGATTCCCCTCTAATAAGAGGGGAAAAATTCTCCAGAGGAGAATTAGGGGTGTGTTATTTTCATCATCCTTTGCGTTCCAATTATATCGGGACATGTGTGTTTCATCACAAAATGAACAAAAGGCATGAAGACATTTTTTGTTTTTTCTCTTTTTTCAGAGAAACTGCCAACTGCTACTGCTACTGCCACTGCTACTGTTAATTCCAATTTCTTTCAATAATTCGGTTAATTAGTTCATCAAAGCTGATACCAACAGCTTTTGCTGCCATTGGAACAAGTTTTGTTTTTTCTCTTTTTTCAGAGAAACTGCCAACTGCTACTGCTACTGCCACTGCTACTGTTAATTCCAATTTCTTTCAATAATTCGGTTAATTAGTTCATCAAAGCTGATACCAACAGCTTTTGCTGCCATTGGAACAAGGCTTAATGCTGTCATTCCGGGTAAGGTATTAACTTCTAGGAAATAAAATTTTTCCCCATCATACCGAAAATCTATTCTTGCATAATCTCTGCATTGGAATTCGTTATAAATCTTGAGTGCATAATTGCTAACATTGTCAGATTCTTCTTTTGAAAGTTTTGCTGGAACCTCATAAATACTTTCTCCTTTTGTGTATTTATGCTGATAATCATACCAGCCCTTTTTCGGTTTGATTTCCACAACTGGAAGCGGTTTATTCCCAAGCATAGCTACAGTTATTTCCCTTCCCTTTATATATTCCTCAATTAAAATTTCGTCATCATGCTGAAACGCAATATTAAGTGATTCTCGTAGTTGGCCTACTTTCTCAACAATAGTAATCCCAACTGATGAGCCCGAGGAATTTGGTTTAACTACAAAAGGTAAAGAAAATTTTTCCAAAATACCTTCAATAGATATACTTTCGTTTTTATAAAAAGAAATAAATTTAGGAACAGTGAGTTGCAAATTCTGAACTAAAAGTTTGCTTATTTTTTTATTCATAGAAACAAAACTTCCGAAAGATTTTGACCCGGTAAAATTAATATTATGGATTTCAAAAAGTCTTTGTATAGTGCCATTCTCACCATCTCCACCATGTAAACCATTAAAAACGATATCGCATTTGATGGTCAATATCTCTTTCAACATACTGGAATAGCTCATTTTACCATTATGAAGAAAGTCTTGAGGGTCAATAATACGAACAATTTTTTTGAGATTTATTAATGCTTGTTTTATTGCATTACTGGTTTCTAATGAAACCTCTCTTTCATTAGATATGCCACCTTGTAGGAGAACTATTCTCTTGTTCACAATTATTGTAATATAATCCTTCTTTACCTAAGTTGAAAAGATAAAAAGATTAGACTAAAATTATTTCCGAAAATTCTTAGTTGTGTTTTTTTTGTAATTTTGAACATTTAAGTTTTGAAATTGTTTAGGATTTAGGGTTTAGGATTTCGGATTTTTTTAATATTGCTTCTGTCTCCATCGCAATCATAAGTTCTTCATTGGTTGGTATCTTAAGTAATTTTACTTTTGAATCCTCACCTGAAAAGTCTAAAATTCCATCTTTGGTGATTCTGTTCTTTTTTCTATCAATAATAATACCCAAAGAGTTCAGATTTGTGCAAACCATTTCACGAAGTATAGGCATATTCTCGCCGATTCCACCAGTAAAGACAATTATATCAACCCCATTCATAACAGTAAAATAAGCACCGATATATTTTTTTAATCTATATACATAGATTTCCAGGGCATCAGATGCTTTTTGATTTTTCTTTTCAATCTCTTCTTCAATAACCCTCATATCGTTGCTTATCTCTGAAAGTCCAAGCATTCCACTTTTTTTATTCAAAATATCATTTACTTCCTGACGGTTCATACCAAGGGTTTCAATCATATAAAGTGGGATAGCGGGGTCAAGGTCACCGCAGCGAGTTCCCATTACCAGTCCTTCTAAAGGTGTAAATCCCATTGATGTGTCAACAGATTTTCCTTTGTCTATTGCTGTGATTGATGCACCATTCCCAAGATGGCAGGTAATAGTCCTGAGCTCGTCCAAACTTTTCCCAACATATCTTGCTGCTTCTTTGGCTACATAATAATGTGAGGTGCCATGAAAACCATATCTTCTAATCTTATGTTTAGTATAGTATTCAAGAGGGAGTGCATAGAGAAATGCCTTTTTAGGCATAGTTTGATGAAATGCCGTATCAAAAACTCCACACTGCGGAATATCAGGAAATATTTTCTGACTGGCTTCAACTCCTTTGATATTGTGAGGATTATGTAATGGAGCTAATTTAATACATTCTTTCATTGTATCCAGCACTTTTTCATTAATTTTTACTGAGCCGGAGAACTCCTCCCCACCATGCACCAGTCTATGACCAATAGCATCAATATCATCCTTGTCTTGAATAACTCCATACTTGGAATCCATCAAATTATCCGAAATTAGCTTAATGCCTTGTGTATGATTTTCAACAGAGATTTTTATATTTTGCTTTTTTACCTTTTCAGATTTAAAAGTAAAAAATGAAATTTCCTCCCCAATCCTTTCAACAATTCCTTTAGCCAGAAGCTCTTGCATATCTGAATTAATGAGCTGAAATTTTATAGATGAACTCCCACAATTTAGAACCAGGATATTCATTTTAGACTTCTCCTTTCTTTTTGTGTCTGAAAATTACATCTATCTCATATACAGCACTTTCAATACTATCAGATGCATGGATAGCATTTCGTTGTATATCAGTACCATATCTATTTCTTATTGTTCCTTTGTCAGCAATTTTTGAATCAGTATCTCCTGCTAATCTTCTTAATCTATTAATTGCATCTTCTCTTTCAAGAACCATTGTAATAATTGGACCGCTCGTCATAAACTCAATTAATTCATCGTAAAAATGTTTATTTTTGTGGATGTAATAAAACCTCTGAGCAATATTTCGATTCATCTGGAGCATTTTCATTTTTAAAATATTGAAATTATTGTTTTCTAATATTGTAAGTATTTCTCCGATTTTTCCGGAAGAAACCGCATCAGGTTTTATAAGGCAGAGTGTTCTCTCTATATCCAAATTATTTTGGGGAGTCATATAAACCTATAGGGCCTCATTTTTCTTTATTACTCTCTTGTGTTTTCTTATCAATTGAAGATTCTTCCTTTTTTTTCTCAATTTTCTTTGCTTTGAACTGTCCGCAATTCTGTGATTTTGAAACAATCATTCCAAACCACTTTGATGAAAAATTTTCACAATGTTGACTTTTCCAGTAAATGCAGTTTTCACATGCTATCTTTATCTGGTCTGACATAAATTCTATGAAATATATTGGTCTATTTTTTCTTTAATGTTCCTTTTAGGAACCACGCCAATCATCTGGTCCATTGCTTTTCCATCTTTGAATATAAGTAATGTAGGGATGCTCATAATGCTAAACCTTTGTGCTATTTTTGGTTCTGCCTGCACATCACATTCTGCTATTACTACTTTTCCATCATCTACCTCATTTGCCAGTTCATCAATAACAGGGTTCATCATTTTGCAAGGCATACACCACTCAGCCCAAAAATCTACTAATATTACTTTACCTGAGTTAACAACTTCATCAAAGTTTTTTTGATTCAATTTTATTGCCATATATACTCCTATACTATTTTCTTATTTCAATATCAGAATTAAAATTTCATATTTTCAATATAGTGACCGGCATTAATAGCTGCTCTTGCTCCTGAGCCAACTGCAGTAGTAATCTGCTTGACAGTATCAATTGTTGCATCGCCAGCTGCAAAAACGCCATGAATATTAGCATATTGATTTTGGTCAACGATAATATAACCGCTTTTATCTCTTTTAACAAATCCTTCTAAGAATTCTGTATTGGGTTTTAAGCCAACATAGATAAAAACACCGGAGACTTTAATTTCCTTTATCTCATTAGTTTCGTTATCTTTTATTTTTATATGTGTTACTGATTTGCCATTACCTTCTATGCTTAATAATGAACTGTTTAAATTAAAATTTATATTATCATATTTTTCTATTTTATCAAGTAAGACCTTTTCAGCAGTAGGCTTGGGAAGAAATTCAACAAACTCAATTTGTTTAACAAATCTTAAAAGAAATAGTCCTTCTTGAATACCAGAATTTCCACAACCAATTACAGCAATCTTTTTATCTTTATAGAAGAAACCATCACAAGTAGCACAATAAGAAACACCATGACCCTTATATTCTTTCTCTCCAGGAATATTCAACAACTTAGGCTCTGTGCCAACTGCTATAATTATCGCTTTAGCTTTAATCTGTCCAGAGTTTGTATAGATTATTTTATATTTATTGTATTGGGAAGAAATGTCTTCTTCTATTTTAACTACTCTATCGGTAATAATTTCTACACCATATATTTTTGCTTGGTTCACCATATTTTCAGCTAATTCCATTCCTGAAATACCATCAGGAAAACCAGGATAATTTTCTATCAAATCAGTAGAAGTTGCTTCTCCTCCAACTATCCCATTTTCCATAATGCATGTTTTGAATCCTGCACGACTTGAGTAAATACCTGCAGTAAGTCCGGCAGGACCTCCTCCAATGATGATTAGGTCATACGGTTCGTGTTTTCGTTCATTCATCATTCAAAATTCCTTGTTCAATATTCATAATTCTTTCAGACCTTTATTCCCAATAATTTATCTAACTTAGCTCTATCAAATCCAATTACAGGTCTATTATTTACAAGAGTTACAGGAATACCTTGTTGACCAGTTCTTCTAACAATATCTCTTGCGGCAGATGAATTTTTAGTAACATCAACTTCTGTAAATCTAATTCTATTCTGATGAAGATAGCTTTTTACTTTTTTACACCAAGAACAATATGGTGATGTAAATACAATTACTTTAGGAGGTTGATTAGACATTTTAAAATCCTTTTAATTCATTAAATTGAGCATCACAGAAATTAGAAAAATGATTAACACTCTGATAAAAGCAATAATTTCTTGCTCAATTTATTAGCTCCAGAATTTCTTAAAAGAATTTATATATGTCAACATTTATAAAATTGAGTGTCAAATAAAACAAAAAGCCCATTCACAATAAATCGAATAGGCTTTTCATTCCAAAGGCAGATCCTTCGGATTATTTTATCAGGATTTATTTGATTTCAATCTTCTTTTTGGCTTCAATCTCTCTTGTTTTGGGGAATGTTATCTTTAAGATTCCTTTCTCAAAGCTGGCAGTGATATCTTTTTCTTTAATATCTTTTGGAATGGTAAATGAACGAGAAAACTCGCCGTAAGACCTTTCTCTGCGATAATAATTTTCTTCATCAATAGTCTTATCCTTTTCAAGCATACCGCTAACTATTAGAGTATCTCGGTCCAGTTCAACTGAAATATCTTTTTTAGATAATCCGGGGAGTTCAAAATCCATATGAATCTCTCCTCCCTTTTCATAAACATCCACAGGAATTCTGCATTCCCCACGGTCAAGGAAATGCGGCATAAAATCCTGCTCAAAGAATCTGTTAACCAGACTCTTAAATGGTCTATATCTTATAATATCCATATTTACCTCCAAATAAATTATTTATTAGACTGCCTATTTTGTCAGTCTAAATATAATATAATTGTAAAAAATAGAATGTCAAGAAAAAATTAGCACTCTTATTTTAAGAGTGCTAAAATATTTTCTAAAATCAATAATTTTTTATTAATTTAATTGCATAGGAATTTCCTTTTGGATGATACACATTGAGAAACAGGATGAACCTGTTTCTACCCGCCCGGGTAGATTTGGGTTTATCCCAAATCATAACTTGATTGTTTATATATGAAATTTTTTCAAAAATTTTAGTGTATATATAGTGTATATATCTAAATATTTATTAGCCAATATCTTCTTTTGCGGTTTCAATCATTACTTTTTCTTCTTTAAATATTAATTTCTCACTCATAAAAAAATTAACGGTCCCTGAGAATAATAACGCAATCAAATTACATACAACCACATCAAAATGAAAAATCCTTTCTATGGTAATAAGCAATGCCATTTTAACTCCAAAAGAAATCAATGTGGCTATATTATAAGCCGGAATACGACCAAGAAAATCTTTTTTATTATGATGAACACGATGATTCCATATCCAAAAATAGCAGATTACATAAGCAACCAGTATACCAGCCTCAAAAGAAATTGATGGACCTAAAATATAGGTTGTAAAATAAGAATGGAAAAAAAATCTGGTTAAAATAAATAGAACAACTGTATCTACAGTTGCTCCCGCTATCCCCCTTAATGTAAATTTCAGAAATCTCTTAAACATATAAGTCTTTCCTATACCTCACCAAAGCTATATTGGAATGGCAATTATCTTTCTATGAATTCCAAGTAAGCAATCTCCATATTTCCTTAAATAAATTTTAAACAAAAAATAAAATACAAGAAAAAAATGTTCAAGTTTTTTCTTATTTTTATGTGAGTATTGACAAAAAATTTTACTTCTTATATTTACAACTAAAATTAGAATCTATTGTCTTGGAGATCAATTATGAAAAAAATATTATCGGTTTTTATATTAATATTAATATCAACTTCTTCATCAAATGCATTTGAACATAAAAACACAAAGCCAAAAATCTTAAGTCTCAAAGAAGAAGAATGGTTTAAAGAAAATCCGGAAAGTTTACCTCATTGGATGACTGAAGAAGAGAAGCAAAGAATTGATGAAATTGGTAAAGATTTTATGCCAACAGACCCTCCTTCTTCACCAATAAGACAACCAGCAGAATTTGAGCCAATGGAAGGAGTTTTGATTAGATATCCTTTTGGAATTTTTACATCCATTATTGCTGAGATGGCTGAAGATGTTATCGTTTACTGTGTGGTTACTTCATCTCAACAATCAAGTGCTTATACTGTTATGTCAAATGCTGGCGTTAATATGGATAATGTTCAATTTATTAATTGTCAAACAGATTCGTACTGGATACGAGATTATGGTCCCTGGTTTATCTTCAATGGTGAAAATGAATCCGGGATTGTAGATTTTATCTATAATAGACCTCGCCCTTATGATAACGCGGTGCCAGGACATGTAGGCAGTTATTTAGGAATTAATGTATACAATATGAATCTTGTCCATACAGGTGGGAATTATATGACTGATGGACAGGGTATTGCAATTTCAACTGACCTTGTATGGCAAGAAAATCCGAGTATGACTCATGTAGAAATTGACTCAATTATGAATGAATATCTTGGAATTAATACTTATCATGTAGTGCCAGACCCAAACAATACATATATAAACCATATTGACTGTTGGGCAAAGTATTTAGCCCCTGATGAAATTATGATTAGAGAGGTGCCACAAAGCCATCCACAATATGATGAGATTGAATCTGCTGTTGATTATTTTGAAAGTCAGCTAAGCTGTTATGGAACACCTTATAATATCGTAAGAGTCTATACACCAAGTAATCAGCCTTATACAAACTCACTTATTTTGAACAATAAGGTATTTGTGCCTATAACAGGAAGTTCATGGGATGATGAGGCAATTGCTTCATATCAAACAGCTATGCCAGGATATGAAGTATTGGGCTTTACAGGTAATTGGGTTTCCACTGATGCCCTTCATTGTAGAACTATGGGGGTTACTGATAGAGGAATGTTATACATTAAGCACACACCTATTGAAGATACAGTTTACACAGTAAATGACTATTTTGTACAAGCCAACATAATTCCTTATAGTGGTGAGTCAGTGACTGAAGATTCTACTCTTGTTTATTGGAAGACTTCAGATGAGGATGAATTTAATGCTATTCAGATGGACCATGCTGGCAATCGCTACTTTGCATTTATCCCATCTCAACCTGACGGAACAACTATACAGTATTATATCCATTCTGCTGACAGTTCTGGTAGAAGTGAAAATCATCCTTACATCGGTGCTCCAGATGCTCATTCATTTTATGTGCAAAGTGGTGTTAGCACAGATACGCAAATTGCTACCTTGAAAAATGTAATACTTTATCAAAATTATCCAAATCCCTTCAGTAATTTCACCACAATTTCATTTAATTTAGCCACCTGCCTTCGTCAAACTACGGCAAGACAGGCAAAATCACACAAAAAAGCACAAATAAAAATTTATAATGTAAAAGGACAGCTAGTAAAACAATTAAAAATTAAAAATTTAAAATTGAAAATTAATGAGATTGTCTGGGATGGAAAAGATGAAAGCGGAAAGCAACTTCCTAACGGAATATATTTCTGTAGATTATCTTCTGGAGATAAATCAGCAGTTAAGAAGATGATACTTCTAAGATAGTATAAATATTTTGCAGAAATAAATTCATGGGTAGGATTTAAAAATCAAATCTACCCATTTTTTTATAGTTTTCTCAAGTTTCACATTAGATATTTGTAATTTGATATTTGTAATTTGTTATCTAAAGTTTCAAAGAGATGAAAATTTCATAATAAACTTTTTATAATATCTCCTACGAAATTTAATTATGGAAAATTTATATTCTATTCAACTTTTTTAGATGTTCTCTATAAGTTGTAGAAAAGATATGCCTTGAGTTTTTGCCAGCGAAAAAGAACAAGTAATCGGTTTTTGCTGGATTTAATGCAGCAGTAATTGATTCTAAGCCGGGATTGCAGATTGGAGTTGGAGGCAAACCAATGTGTTTATAGGTATTATAAACAGAATTAATTTTTAAATCCTCATAATAAATTTTCCTTCGTGATTTTCCCAATAATTCCAATGCATAAGCAACTGTTGGGTCTGCTTGTAGAAGCATTCTATTTGCAAGTCTATTTTCATATACACCTGCAATTATAGCTCTTTCATCATCACAAATTGCTTCTTTCTCAATAATTGAAGCTAATATCAAAGTGGAATATAAAGAATCAAAAGGAATTTTTTCAGGATGAATATTATTAAACTGAAGAAAAAAATTATCAACCATCATTTTTATGATATATCCTTCATCTGCAAAATATGGGATGTAATATGTATCTGGAAAAAGAAATCCCTCAAGACTTTCTACTTTAATATTCAAAGGAGAGATAAATGTTGTGTCATTGGTTAATTTAACAAATTTTGAATAATCTGCTAAGTTGTTTCGTGCAAGTAGATACGCAATTTTACGAACTGTAAATCCTTCTGGAATCGTAATCTGATTTTTAACTATCTCAGCATTAGAAAGAACTCTTATAACACCAATCAAAGAATATTTTCCTGAAAAATTGAACTTTCCGTAATGTAATTTTTGCTCTCGGTTTAATAACTTCACAAGAGTAACAAACATTGAAGCAGAATGAATTATTCCTTCTTCTTCTAAGCGAGAACCTATCTTAGCAATTGAAATCCCTTTTTTTATATTAATCGTTTTATTTGGAATTATTTGAGGTTTAAATACACCAATAAAAAAAGAAACCGAAAAACCAACTATTATTAGAATAAGAATAAAAAACAAGAACTTTCTCATATTATTTTCTATTTGCTAAATAATCTTTTAATATTAAAGAAGCTGCAATCATATCCAGCCTGAACTTATTCTTTTTCAAAGATTTTTTTTTTAGATGTAGAACTTTGATTGCTTCTTGTGTAGTGCAAGATTCGTCAGAAAATATAATAGGTAAATCAATATATTGTTTTAATTCTTTTGCGAAATTTCTAATCTGTATTGATTTTTTTGTTTCAACATTTTCAGTATTTAGAGGAATTCCAAGAATGACTTTCTCTATATCCTGTTTATTTACAATCTCAGCAATTTTTGAAAAAAATAAAGGGGTCTTTTTTGTATCAATTGTTAAATATGGAAATGCGATAAGCTGAGCTGGGTCAGACAGAGCTATACCTATATGGCGTTCGCCATAGTCAATTGCTAATAACCTTTTCAAAACAAGTTACATCCCTTTCAGTCATTGCTACTTAAGTCTTACTGTCTGGACTTACCTTGAAACGAAGTTTAAGGTGAGAACAGACAAATTTTCTTTATCATCTTCGCAGTTCTCGGCTCAAACTTACTCCGTTCTCTTCGAGCCAAGTCCTGCTGTCTGGACTTATCCCGCAACGAAGTGCGGGATGAGAACAGACAAAATACACATTTCGCAATCCTAAACTTATGTGTCAGAAAAAAAGGAAATTCCTGTGCAATTAAATTATTTATCCCTTTTAGTGGGACTTTTCTTCTTCCTTAGACTGTGTAATTTCCTCTTTTTATTCTTCCTTTTTGGGTTTTTGTTTTGCAGATAATTTAAGTTCTTCTATGGTCTTTTTAGCCATTTCATTCTTTTTATTAATGTCCTCTATCTCTTTAAAAATATCTGCAAGGAATGAATCTTTTGAAAATTCATCTTTCTTAGAAAAGATGTATTCTCCGATTTCCTGGTAGCAGGAATTAATTGCTGATTTTCTAGTTGCTATTTCAAGTTTCAATTTTGAAATATTCGCAACATGCTCAGCTTTCCCAGCCACTTTAGAAAGGACACTACTAACTTCACCTTTCACCTTATCAAACATTTGCTTTGTTTCCATTATTACCTCCAACCAAAAAATAAATAACAACCCTGATATGTCAATTAATTTAGTACACTTTACATCAAAAAAAATTTTCAAAAATATTTCTCTTGACAAATAAAATCTTAAGCAAATTTTTTAATCAAATTTTTTTGAATAAAAATAAATTAAATAAAAAATGGAGGAAACAATGCAAAAATCAACATTTAAAAATTGGTCTATACTGTTATTGTTGTTCTTTTCAACAATTTCTTTTCTGTTTGCTAAAGAATTGAATATTAATCTTATTAACGATGAAAACAGAATCACAGTAACTGAAAACACCTATGAAAAGTTGAGTATATCTTACTGTTTCTCACAAATCAAAAGCTTTGAAGTTCAAACTAAAAAAGGTGTGTTTAATGAAATTATTATTCCCAATACCTATTATATTGGTGAAATTGGCACACCAAAACTTCCTGCTTCAAAAAAACTTATTGAAATACCTTTTGGTGCAGAGGTATCTGTAAATGTAAAAAGTTATACAATAACTGAATACAAACTAAGTGATTATGGTATTACAAATCCAATAATACCTGTTCAACCTTCTTTGCCCAAAAATATTGACCCAACCACTGTTGAGTTTGAATACAACGAAGATTCATATAATCAAGATGCTTTTACTGAGCATGAATTAGCAACCGTTGAAATTTTGGGTGTGCTGCGTGGTGTTCGTCTTGCTCGTATTGATGTCTGCCCTGTTCGTTACAATCCAGTTACCGGAGTAATTCAGGTTTATAACGATATTGAAGTTGATGTAAATCTTACAGATAGTGACAGAGGGTTAACTGAATATATCAAAGCATCTACCTACTCACCTTATTTTGAATCAGTTTACGAAAGAATAATTAATTATAGACAACACGGATATCCTGCTCATCCTGATTTAACAACATATCCTGTAAAATATTTAATTGTATCTGACAGAATGTTTGAAACACAATTACAACCCTTTATTGAATGGAAAACACAAAAAGGTTTTACTGTTATTGTTGCATATACTGATACACTTGGTTCTTCAGCTGCTAATATTCAAACTTGGATTCATGCACAATATAATGCTGGGACACCAACAGACCCAGCACCAAGCTTTGTCCTGCTTGTAGGAGATACAGGTCAAATTCCAGCTTCAGCAACAGGCTCTGCAACCTATAAAGTAACTGATTTATATTATTGTAGTGTTGATGGCGATTATTTCCCGGAAATGTATTATGGAAGGTTTTCTGCTACAAATACCACACAAGCACAAACTCAGGTAAATCGGACACTTTATTATGAGAAATATGAATTTGCCGACCCATCATATTTAGATGATGTAACATTAATTGCAGGGGCAGATGGTTACTGGAATCCTGCTGTAGGTCAGCCAACAATAATTTATGGAACTAACAATTATTTCAATGCAGCGTATGGATTTGATGAAGTGCATGCGTATCTTACAAGTTATGCAGGATGCTATGCTACTATTGACGATGGAATTTGTATGATAAATTATACTGCTCACGGTGGTCAAACATCCTGGGGTAATCCTAATATGAACCAAACAATGGTAAATAATTTAACAAATGTAGGTAAGTATCCACTTGCAATTGGAAATTGTTGTCTTGCATGTGATTTTGGCTATTCAGAATGTTTTGGTGAAACATGGGCTAGAGCCACTCACAACACAACTGGCGAACCTACTGGTTCAATCGGTTATATTGGTTCTGCACCCTCTTCATACTGGTTTGAGGATTTTTATTGGGCTGTAGGTGCATTCCCAATTGAAGGGAATAATAATGGCTATGTTCCTCCTTATGATTCAACTTCATGGGGAGCTTATGATGCTCCATTTGTTACAGATTATGTGACACAAGATGCTTTAATCTTTGTTGGTAACCTTGCTGTTACTGAAGCTCATACTCAAGGCTATCCTACTCATGTTAGTGCGGGTCCAATCTACTACTGGCAAGCATACAATTTGCTTGGTGACCCATCCGTTGTAGTATATATGACTCAAGGTGAAGTTAATGATGTAAGTTTCGCTGGTTTATTGCCAATCGGTTCAACAAGCTTTACAGTTGAGGCAGAACCGGGTTCTTATGTTGGAATTTCAATGAATGGGGTTTTACATGGTGCTGCTTTAGTTGATGAATCCGGTAGTGTTGATGTCCCAATTATACCGTTCACTACAGCTGGAACAGCAGATATTGTGGTAACTAAACCTCAATATCAACCAGTTATGGAAACTGTTGTAGTTGCAACACCAGCAGTGGTTATAATTGACCCAACCTCCATTCCAATAGATACTCTAACCGATGTAACAATCTCTGTTTATGAAGAAGATGGCACTACACCTATTCCAGATGTCAATATTGAAATTTCAGGGTTAGGAGCATTTGGCACTTTAGAAGGTATTACTGATACAAGTGGTATTTGCGTTCTAAATTTTGGTGGCCATTATGGCGGAACACAGGTACTCAATTTAAGAGGATGGCGAGAAGGTGATGGTTACAACCTATTTGAAGAATCTATGGAAGTAACAGGAGGTTTAGACCTTACTAATCCAGACATCTGGATTACAACAACATTCGGGCTATCTGATACCTTTGGACTGAATATGCCTGGAACAGCTCATTTTACACAAGATGAAACTGATTGCGATTATACTATCTATGTTGTTGATGCAGATACATTTATTACAGAAACCATAAATGATTCAATAACTTATACACCTGCAACTCTTACAGATATTTATGGATATATAACTAAAACTGATTATAATGTTTATTCCGAACTCTTTACTACAATAGAAGTGTATGGCACAGTCTCAGGTATAGTAACAGAGAGTGAGAATGGAGACCCTGTTTCTAATATTGAGGTTAAATTCTATGAACAAGGTGCTGACCCAACAACTGATGACCCATTATTCACTGATATAACTAATGTTAATGGATTCTATGAAATTACCGAGGACCAACCTGTTGATTATTATGATATCTATATTAATGAATGGGGATTCAATCCTTATGAAGAGTTAAACTACTTCCTTGGTTATGGCACTAATTCTCATGATATTGTTATTGACCCTGTTGAAACTGCTGTAGTTCACGGAAGAATTTATGATGAAAACGGAGCTGTTAGCAATACTACCATAACCTATTACCGCTCTGATAATGGTGAACCATATGATACTGTATATGTGTCAATGTCAGGAAGATACAGCACATGCTTGCCTTATTTCACTTATGATGTTTATGTAAGTGCTCCTGAACATGTTCCTTTTAGAGGTTCCATTACTATTGATAGTGATCTTACTGTTGATTATAGCTTAGGTTTAGCAGCTTTATTCAGTGACTTTGAAGATAATGATGGAGACTTTTCTCCCACTCCCTCAACTGATGCATGGGAATGGGGTGAACCCACTGCAGGAAATATTAATGCTTATTCAGGTATAAATGTATGGGCTACTAATCTTGATGGGTATTATGTAGATAATGTAGACTGGTATCTTAACTCCCCAGAATTTACTGTGCCTGATAGTGGTATATTAAATTTCTATCATTATCATAACTTTGAAGGTAGTAAAGGTGAAAAGACTCTCTATGATGGAGGAAATGTAAAAATCTCAACTAATGGTGGGACCTCATTTAATCTTATTACTCCAGTAGGTGGTTATGATGGAACTATATCTGGTTTTAATCCAGACGAACCTGGATTTGGTGGCACAATTGATGAATGGGAGTTAGTTGAGTTTGACCTTAGTAGTTATGAAAACGATGATGTAATCTTAAGATGGCATTTTGCCTCTGATGGCTCTGTTAATAACTATTATGGCTGGTATATTGATGATGTGCTTGTTGGTGACCCTAATAGTAGCGAACAAATAATAAATCATGTTTCTGTTAATAGTCCTCCAATAACATATAAACTTGAATTATACCAAAACTATCCTAATCCTGTTAATCCCGATATAGTCGGGACTAATATCTCTTTCTCATTGCCCAAAAACACGAAGGAAGCAGAAATAAGGATCTATAATATAAAAGGTCAGCTTGTAAAGAATTTCGAACTCCGAACTCTGAACTCTGAACTTAATAATGTTATCTGGAATGGAACAGATGATTCAGGAAAACATGTTGCTAATGGTATCTACTTCTATAAACTTTCAATTGATAAAAAAAATATTATTAAAAAAATGATCATATTAAGATAAACAAAAAAATATGGAGGATTAATATGAAAAAATATCTATGCCTATTAAGTGTAATATTATTCTTGTGCAGCAGTCTTTTTGCGGCTCAAGAAGAATGGATTACATTATCTAATTCTAATAGTAGTTATGCGGTAGGTGTTAATGTAGTTAGTTCAAACGAAAATCTAATTGAAATAGAATATCAATTAAATGGATTCTACAAAAAGCCTGTTGAGATTAACGGAGAAAAATTCTCAAAAATTATTCTACCTGATGAAAGCATCTTTTTAGAAGAGGGATTACCAGAACTTCCCCGAATAAATCGCAGTATCATAATACCTGCCAAAGTAAAGATGGTTGCAAAAGCAGTTAATTATGAAATAGAAGAATTCAAAAATATCAAGATTATTCCATCCAAAGGAAATCTACTTCGTAGTGTGAATCCAGAGGATGTTCCATATACATTTGATAATTTCTATTCAACTGATAACTGGTTCCCACAGGAGATTGTAACAACTTATGACCCTTATATCTTACGCGATGCACGAGGAATGGTTGTTGAAGTTCATCCATTTCAATATAATCCTGCACAAAAAATCCTGCGTGTATACAAAAAAATTAGAGTAAAAGTTGAAAATGTAGGATTGGATAATATTAATATTTTAGATGTTGATTTATCAGACAAGCTCACTGCTGATAGAGAGTTCCTAACCATTTACAATCGCAGATTTATCAATTTTGACAAGGAAAGATATGACCCAATACCAGAGGTTGGTAATATGCTTATTATCACTTATGATGCTTTTCATGATGAAGTGCTTCCTTTATACGAATGGAAATTACAAAAAGGCATACCTACTGAGTTGGTAGATGTTGGCACCATTGGGAATAATTATATTGCAATTAAAAACTACATCCAACAGAAATATGATAATGAGGGTGTTACTTATATTTTATTAGTTGGAGATGCGGAACAGATACAACCGTATGATGATGACAAGGACCCGAAATACACACAGTTAGCTGGATATGACAGTTATCCTGATGCATTCATAGGCAGACTTTCCGCGCAATCTATTCCACATGTTGAAACACAGGTTGAACGCTTTATCACTTATGAAAGAGACCCTCTTATTGGTGGAGATTGGTATCATAAAGGAACTGGTGTAGCATCTGCTCAAGGTTCAGGAATAGGATGGAACGACTGGGCTGATTATGTGATGATGGGTATAATTCGTGATTCACTTTTAGCTTATACTTATTCCGATGTAGACCAAATTTATGACCCCGGGGCATCAGCAGCTCAAGTTACTGCTGCTATTAATGCTGGAAGAAGTATTACTAATTATTGTGGCCATGGTTTACCTACATCATGGAGTACAACTGGTTTTTCTAATAGTGCTGTTAATGCTCTGGTTAATGACAATATGTTGCCATTTATTATAAGTGTTGCTTGCAATAATGGACAATTTCCGGGGATGACCTGTTTTGGAGAAGCCTGGCTGCGAGCTACAAATAATACAACAGGCGAACCAACAGGGGCAATTGGCTTTTATGGCTCAACAATAGGTCAACCATGGGAACCTCCTATGCCTGCTGAATATGAAGCCAATATGCTGCTCGTACATGAAGAGAAGAACACCTACGGTGGATTATGTTTTAATGGTTCAATGTTTATGATGGATGAATGCCCAATTCCGGGTCCTGATGTATTTGAACATTGGACACTATTTGGAGACCCTTCTTTACAGGTTAGAACTAATACTCCCGAAGAAATGACTGTATCTCACTCCCCAATAATTCCCCTTGGTTCAACTACTTATGATGTAGAAGTGGTTGGTGTGGAAGGTGCATTAATTGGATTGTATATGGATGACACTCTCTATGGTTATGGCTATACTGATGAAACCGGAAATGTAACTATTACACTTCTTGAAGAATTACTTAATCCCGGAGAAATGACATTAACAGTAACTGCATATAACAAAATTCCATATATTACAACAATTGATGCTATCATTCCTGTTCAGGTTACTATTTCACCTGATACAATAAATGTAAATGAATCAACTGAAGTAACTGTTACAGTTTTAGATAGTGATGGAATTGAGCCAGAGGTTGGAGTTAATGTTTGGGCTATGGGACTGGATTATGAAATCGACTCTGTTGCTACCGATACAAGTGGGGTAGCAATTTTAACAATTAACTACCAATTCGGTCCAAGTTTAAGCATATTTGGACAAAGACCTGATGATAGTTATTTATTATTTGATGAACTTCTATATGTAATTGCACTAGACCTTGCTGACCCGGATTTAGAAGTAACAACTGACTTCGGACTTACAGATGGATTCGCTATGAATCTTCCGGGAATAATTCATGCATATTGTTCTGAAGATGAAACAACACTTTGGGCAAAATTAAATGATAATGAGTATATTTCCACAACTGAAGACACACTTGAATTTATTCCTGATGAATTAGGAACTGTATATGCTATCATTTCTAAATCTGGTTACAACTTGTATCAAGAAGAATTTCCTGTAATAATTGCTTATGGCACAGTCTCAGGCATAGTAACAAACAGTGAGACTGGAGGCCCTGTTTCTGATATTGAGGTAAAATTCTATGAACAAGGTGCTGACCCAACAACTGATGACCCATTATTCACTGATATAACTAATGCTTATGGATTATACGAAATTACTGAGGAGCAACCTGTTGATTATTATGATATCTATATTGATGAATGGGGGTTCAATCCTTATGAAGAGCTAAACTACTTCCTTGGTTATGGCACTAACTCTCATGATATTGTTATTGACCCTGTTGAAACTGCTGTAGTTCACGGAAGAATTTATGATGAAAACGGAGCTGTCGGCAATACTACTATAATCTATTACCGTTCTGATAATGGTGAGCAATATACTGAGGTAAATGTTGGAATATCTGGAAGATATAGCGTTAGCCTTCCTTATTTCACTTATAATGTCTATGTAAGTGCTCCCGAACATGTGCCTTTTACAGGTTCTATTCCCGTTGATTGTGACCTTACCGTTGATTATAGTTTAGGTTTAGCTGCTTTATTCTGCAACTTTGAAAATAATGATGGAGACTTTTCTCCCACTCCTCCAACTAATGCATGGGAATGGGGTGAACCTACTGCTGGTGGTATCAATGCCTATTCTGGTGTAAATGTATGGGCTACTAATCTTGATGGGCATTATGTAGATAATGTAGACTGGTATCTTAACTCCCCAGAATTTACTGTGCCTGATAGTGGTATATTATATTTCTATCATTATCATAATTTTGAAGGCAGCAAAGGTGAGAAGACTTTCTATGATGGAGGAAATGTAAAAATCTCAACTAATGGCGGAGCCTCATTTAATCTTATTACTCCAGAAGGTGGTTATGATGGAACTATATCTGCACTTGGACAGTTAGGTTTTGGCAGCTCAATTGATGAATGGGAATTAGTAGAGTTTGACCTTAGTAATTATGAAAATGATGATGTAATTTTAAGATGGCACTTCGCCTCTGATTATTCTCAACACCAATATTATGGCTGGTATATTGATGATGTGCTTGTTGGTGACCCTAATAGTAGCGAACAGTTTATTCATCCTCATGTTTCTGTTAGTAATACTCCAATAACATATAAGCTTGAACTATATCAAAACTATCCTAATCCTGTTAATCCCGATATAGTCGGGACTAATATCTCTTTCTCATTACCAAAAAACACAAATAATATTGAACTAAAAATATACAATATCAAAGGACAGCTTGTAAAGAATTTTGAACTCCGAACTCTGAATTCTGAACTTAATAATGTCGTCTGGGATGGAAGTGATAAGAATGGAAAGAGAGTTGCATCAGGATTGTATTTCTATAAAATCTCTGCTGGGAATGAAACAATTGTTAAGAAAATGTTGTTAATGAAATAAAGGATAAACAAACCTTGCGAAGGTTTACTGAAACCTTCGCAAGGTTAAATTTTACAAAGTTTTTATGAAAAGATATCTTGTCATTTTAGTAATTCTGTTCTTCTACCGAGTCATTCTCTTCTCAATTGAGGTTTCTGGTCATATTTCCACCGATACCGTTTGGTCACCGGAAAATAATCCATATCTCGTAGTGGACAATATCTTTATAGATGAAAATGTAACTCTTACGATTGAACCAGGCACCATTGTAAAATTCAACACTGCGGATAAGGATGGTGGAGATTTTTATTACGATAATGGATATACAGAAGCAAAATTTATGCTCGTAAGAGGAAAATTGGCAGCAGTTGGTACAAAGCAGGACAGTATCATCTTTACTCGTAACAGTTATGAGGTAGGTCAACGTTGGGGCTCTATTATTTTTATGCCAGAAAGCGACTCAACATCAATCCTAAAGCATTGTAAATTTGAATACAGCTATTTTATAAGACTTGTTTTAGGTGGTGCATATTATCAAGGTGCAGTCTCTTTTTTGAATTCCAAAGTAACTATTACAGAGTGTCTATTTAACAAGTATCTTTTTGGAATTTCATGTTATGATTATAGTTCACCGTTAATATATAAAAACAGATTCACAACTGACCCAGGTGATGAAGATTCAGAATGTTATAGAGCAATTGATCTCTGGCATGCATATCCTATTATTTTTTATAATGTTTTTGATAATGAGAGAACTGGTATTATATTTGGTTACCCATATACAGATTTACAAATTCCTGTAGCCTACAATACATTTATCAATAGTTCTAATGGTATAATTTCGGATGAAGGCAATATATATATATACAAGAACAGTTTTTACAATTGTAATCTATCAATAGATACGTATAATGATATAGCAATAATAAAGGAGAATAACATTGAAGGAGGTGGAGGGATAGAGGCAGATGGAACAATCACTATTACAGAAAATATTATAACAAATGTTGGAGGTGCTATTCTTACCTGGGATTATAGCAATTGCATTATTAGTAATAATATTCTTACAAATAATGGAACAGGTATACACAATTATTATAATACATCAATAATCAGTAACAATCTAATTATAAATAATGATAATTACGGGATAAAATGCTCTGGATATGACCTTGCACCTTTAATCATAAACAACATAATTGCAAATTGCTATAGAGGGATTCGGTCAAAGGCAGATAGTTATATTATTAACAACATATTTTACAATATTGAGGATTATATAATATCTTATCATTATGCACAAGGTGTTAATTTTAGCGTAGGTAACTGCTGTTTACCAGATTCTATTGAGGACGATTATATTGACCTTGGTGGTAATATAATTGCGGATCCCATCTTCGTAGATCCGGAGAATGGTGATTTTCATTTACTTCCTATAAGTCCTTGCATAGATACAGGCACACCGGATACAAGTGGATATTTCATCCCACCATTTGATCTGGATTATGCTTTTCGTATCTGGGACGGAGATAATAATGGAGAAGCTATAATAGATATGGGATGTTATGAGTTTGGTGCTATGTATATTGGTGGAATTGCCGGACAGGTAACCTTAAACAACGGAGATGGTTTCGTTCCATTAACACGGATAGAGATAGATGGTGAAATTGCCTATCCAGATACAAATGGATACTATGATGTGAATTTACTTCCTGGAGTTTATGAAATAACTGCAACTCTGGAAGGATATGATGATGTAATTATTTCCGATATTGAGATTTTAGAAGGGGAAGTTACAATTCTCAATTTTGAGATGAATTCAAATGTTGGTGTTGATGATAATATTGTTAGTGAGGTGTCAGGGTTTGAATTAAGTAATTATCCTAATCCTGTTGTCAACTCAACTAATATCTCTTTCTCATTGCCCAAAAACACGAAGGAAGCAGAAATAAGAATCTATAATATTAAAGGACAGCTTGTAAAACAATTCAAAATGCAAAAGGCAAAAGGCAAAATGAATATCCTTTGGGATGGAAAAGATGATTCTGGAAAACCAGTTGCTAATGGAATCTATTTCTATAAACTTTCAGCAAATAATAAAAACTTCATCAAAAAAATGATAGTATTAAAATAAATAAGAATAGGTTTTATTGCGGGGTTTATTTATAAGCCCCGCAATTCTGATAAAAAAATATGATGCAAGATATATTTTATATTTCCACGCTAAAAGCAATAAAAACGCTTTCTTCAGATAGAAGATTACAAATTCTGAATTACTTGGTCAATGCAGAATATACTGCACAGAAATTAGGAAAAATTCTCAAAATCAAACCTAATGTTATTTGGTATGATATTAAACAATTAGAAGACGCTGGACTAATTGAGTTGATTCATTCTGAACATGTTAGAGGAACTGTAAAAAAATTCTATAGAGCTGTTGCTAAAAACTTCTTTGTGGATGTCTCACTTGGTAAAGCAAACATTAATAAATTCAATAAAATACAGAATATTATTAATCAAGAAATTGACGATTGGAACAGAGAAAAAATAATAAAAATCAGCTTTAACGATGTTGCTAATAAAATTATAAATAAAAATTTAAATATCAAAGAAAACGAAATTATCGCAATCAGCTATCAGCCAATGCATCAAAAATTAGTAGAAGACCTTGTGGTTGAAATTGCCAGGAAAGGTGCTTATGCTATTCCTATATTCTTGACTAAAAGAATGGAATATAACTTAATAAAAAATGTTCCTTTAAAATTCGCCTGTAGAGATGTAATCAGTGACTTTCTATTAGATAAAATTGATGCTCATATTATATTTTCTGGTGAATTTTTAGAAGAAGATAATGAATTCCGCTTTACACAGGATTTAATGGAAAAAATTAATCAGATTGAAGAATCTAAAAGAGAAAATATTCGTAAAACCTATCAAACAAAGGTTCGTTTCTTGACTATTGATACTTTACAAAACTATCAAATTACAGAATTAAACCCGGAACTTTGTAAGAAGATGTATTGGAAGTCTCTGAATATTGAACCTGATTCTCTTCATAATGAGTGTGAATTTGTACAAAGAAAATTACAGTCAGCTAAAAATATTGAAATAACAGATGGTATCAAAAGCAAGCTAAACATTTCTCTTTCAAATCCAAAAAGAATTGAAATAAAAGAAGGGATTGCCAATAGTCAATCCTCTGATTCGGCACTGCCCGGGGGAATGGTTGTTGGGCTTCTTGAGAATGGAAGTATTGAAGGCGAATTCCATACTGATTTTGCGTATCTGTTTGATAAAAAATTTGAAAATGTTTTTATAAAAATTGAAAATGATAAATTAATTAAGATAATTACAAAAGATAATAATAACGAACTCCAAAAAATGTTCAATAATGCAGATGGTGATAAGGATGTTGTTGGGTCATTCTGTATCGGGTTGAATCCAGAAATCTATCAGAATATTGGTCATCCTTATATTAATTCAAAAATTTATAGTGCAATGAGTCTTCAAGTAGGATGGGATGAATTGGAAGTAAGTCAAGTAGATTCTGATATGATTGCACAATTCTTTATGCTTAATAAAACAATTATGGTTGATGGTGAAATATTATTTAAAAATGGAAAATTATATAAATAATAAGGAACAGAAACAATGATACAAAACCCACGCTATTCTCTTGAAGTGAAAAAAATTTATGGTTATATTTAAGAAGCCAGATATTTAGGGAAAAATTGTGACATCTAATAATGAAAAGTTAAAAATAAGAAGAAAAGTAACTCTTTTGTTGTTTTGCATCTTACTCCTTCCTGCTTTAGCTTTTACTAATAAAAGCGTATCTTCAACTCAAATATCAGTGTTCAGTTTACCATTTCTTACTTTTCAGAGAAATGATTGTATGAGCTTGCAATCTGAATTTGAACAAGGGACAGATATCTTGTGTCCAAAGGGTGACCTGCCAGATGGATCTACGAAGGATAATAATGAGAGTTCGAATATTCATCGCCGTAGCCATAGAATACGAAAAGCAGTTAAATCTAAAGTAAGCTCTATCAAGGGAAATGAATAGTATTCTGACATTATTTGTTTTGAAACAGTAGTATCTATTAGAAATTCAGAATTTTTCTGCTACCACCTTGTTAAATAACTTAAAAATGAAGTCAGAATATTACTAAACCAGTTTGTTTATCGGGTTAAATCAGGTAAAATGTAACAAATTAAATCTTCTACAGGATGATAAATTCTTCCTTAACTTGTTCTCTAAACAGGTGAAAAGAAAGATTTATAGGAGAAATCATGAAAACTAAAAAAGTTAATGCCAATCAAAAAACATTATGCTTTTCAACTAAAGTATTTTCCGCTTTATTATTTTTTTTGATTTTCATTTCCATATCTTATGCCCAGACCTTTTACGAAATTACTACTAACGGCTGGGGACAGGGAATGAGAATGAGTAAGCCGGTATTTATGGATATTGATGAAGATGGATTACTGGATATGTTCATCACAGACGGATGTTGTAATGGGAATATTAAGCACTTTGAACAGGCTTCAGGAAATTCATATAAATTTATATTAATTACACAAAAATTTAATGATATTGAAATAAAATATCCTTCTGCTCCTGCCTTTGCTGATATTGATGGAGATGGATTATTAGATATGCTCATTGGGGAACAAGATGGAAATATCAATCATTATGAACAGGTTTCATCGGGTTCTTATGCTTTTAACCTGATTACTGAGAATTTTAATGATATTAGTGAGTGGCACACAGTTCCTTTTCTTTTAGATATTGATAATGATGGTCTTTTAGATTTAATTGTTGGGAAATGCAGTGGTCAAATTAGTCATTATGAGCAAGTTTCGGAAGTTTCTTATGACTTTGATTTAATTTCTGAACAATTTAATGGAATTGATGTAGGAAATTTTTGTACTCCTACAGTTACAGATATTGACGGAGATGGTTTATTGGACCTGATTATCGGTGAGGGTGAAGAATCTGGTAATTCAGGAGGTAATATTTTTCACTATGAACAGAATTCACAAGGGTCTTATGACTTTACCTTAGTCACAGATAATTTCAATGAAATCAATGTGGGTAGATTTTCCGCACCAACATTTACTGATGTTGATGATGATGGACTATTAGATTTGTTCATCGGTGAATTAGATGGCAATATTAATCTTTATGAGCAGGACTCTGCCGGAGATTATGATTTCAACCTCATTACAGAATATTTTGTTGTCATTGATGTAGGTAGATTTTCTATACCAACCTTTGCTGATGTAGATGGTGACGATTTATTGGATATGTTTATTGGAGAATATGATGGTAATATCAATCATTATGAGCAAGTTTCAACTGGTTCTTATGAATTTACATTCCTATCAGATAATTTTTGCGGGATTAATCTGGAATCTTCTAAACCAACCATTACTGATATAGATAATGATGGACTCTGGGATATGATTGTGGGAGAATGGCGACATGGACATGTTTTACATTATGAACAAACAACAGCTGGTAGCTATGATTTTACATTAATTACTGAAAACTTTGTTGAGGTTAATTTTGGTGGAAGCCCAGCCTTTCACTTTACTGATATTGACGACGATGGATTATTAGATTTGTTGGTTGGTGTCCACACTGGAAATATCGGTCATTATGAACAAGATTCAGAAAACTCATATAACTTTACCCTAATCTCAGAAAATTTTAGTGGGATAGATGTAGGAAGTTACGCAGTCCCAACCAGTTGTGATATTGATGAAGATGGCTTATTAGACTTACTTATTGGAAAACAGCATAATGGAAGAATCTGTCATTATGAGCAAGTTTCAGAAGATTCTTATGATTTTATACTGATTGATCCGAGATTTAAAGATATTAACCGAGAATATCGTTCAGCTCCAACTTTTGCTGATATTGATGGTGATGGTTTAGAAGATTTTTTAATAGGTGCTTATGATGGTGGAATATGTTTTTATAAAAGGTATAATGAAATAGCAGAACAATTTACCAAGATTACCGAAGGTGATATTGTAAACGATAATGGATGGTCCATGGGTTGTAGTTGGGCTGATTATGACGACGATGGTTATTTGGATTTGTATATTACTAATACAGGGAGTGGCAGTCCTTTTAATCCTGAAGAAAACTTTCTCTATGCGAACAATGGGAATGGTACATTCACCAAAATTACGACCGGTGATATTGTTAATGATGTTGCCACCTCTCATAGCAGTAGTTGGAGTGATTATAACAACGATGGATATGTAGATTTGTTTGTTGCAAATAGTGGCGTGCCGGGTGGTCCTAATTCTCTATATCAAAACAATGGCGATGGCACTTTTACTAGTATTACCAATGGCCCTATCGTAGAGGATATGAATTTCACTCAGAATGGTGTCTGGGGAGATTTTGATAACGATGGAAATTTGGATTTAATGACCACAAGTTGTATGGGCACTTATCTATATAGAAATAATGGCGATGGAACCTTTGCAGAAATGTACATTTTGAACGAAGGATATTATAAAGGCGTTGCTTGTGCTGATTATGATAATGATGGTAATTTAGATGTATTTCTAACAAAATATGTAATGGGCGGTGCCAATAATGCTTTATATCGCAACAATGGTGATGGTACTTTTACCAGGATTATTGAGGGTGCAATTGTTAACGATGGTGGGAGTTCTCCGGGAGGTAGCTGGGGTGACTACAACAACGATGGCGATTTGGATTTGTTTGTTCCTAATACCGACATAAATTTCTTGTATCAAAACAATGGTGATGGTACTTTTACCAAAATTACTGAAGGTCCGATTGTAATTGATGAGGGTACCTCAAGAAGCGGAAGTTGGGGCGACTTTGACAATGACGGTGATTTGGATCTATTCGTCACAAATGGATACGGTGAGAATAACTTTTTATACGAGAATATGGGAGATGGGACATTCATCCGCATCACGCAGGGTGATATTGCCAATGATGGTGGTTATTCCATTGGTTGTAGTTGGGCAGATTATGATAATGATGGTGATCTGGATTTATTTGTTACAAATACTCAAGAGCCTAACTTTCTGTATCGTAATGAGACAGGAAATAATAATAATTGGATTAATATAAAATGTATTGGTATTGTATCCAATACCTCTGCAATTGGAGCAAAAGTTAGAATTAAAGCAGTAATAAATGGAATTCCCGTCTGGCAAACGCAAGAGATTTCAGGACAAACAAACGCATGGGGGCAAAATAGTTTAAATGTAGAATTCGGACTTGGTGATGCCACAATTATTGACTCCCTTGTAATTGAATGGCCATCAGGTAGAACACAAACTTTAATGAATATTGATACAAATCAATTCTTAACAATAGAAGAAGGCCAAGATGAGTTGGGTGTGGATACTGTTGTTTCTAGACCAGATGAGGATGTATTAGTGGCAGTTTATATCAATGAAAATCAGCAAAGTTTTAGTTCAGCAGATATAATTCTCAATGGCTATACAGAGGGCGTGGAATTTCTGGACCTTATAATAGAAAACAGTTTAGTTGGAGATGCCAATTGGATCTACGAAGTCAACGAAATTGATGGTAATCTCTTGATTGCCCTTGCTGGTTCGGAAGATATTACAGGAGATGGTATATTATTCTGGCTCAAATTTCATACTGGAGTTTCTGAAGGGTTTGTCCCAATAAATATCGTTTCTGCTTTATTCAATGCTGATATCATCCCTACTCTTCTTACTAATGGCGGTATTGAGATTGTCTTTCCTGATTATGGTGATGTGGATCAGAACGGATTTGTCCAGAGTTTCGATGCATCCCTAATCCTAAAATATCTCGTCGGTTTAGTTGTCCTTGACCCGTATCAACAATTAAACGCAGATGTTACAATAGATAATACAATTTCTGCTTTGGACGCTACCTTTATATTACAATATATTGTTGGCATTATTGACTCCTTGCCCTATCCAATAACAGGAGATGAATATTTGGCTTCTGGTATTCCAGAAATGTATAATCAAACAATTTTACCCGGAGAGATAATTGATGTGCCAATAAATCTTACCTGTGTAGAGAATATTTACTCATTTGAAGCAACAGTTGAATTCAATCCTGATGATTTAGAGTATCTATCTTCTACATTTGCAGAAATTTTGGAAGATTTTATCATTGAAGAAAACTTAGATGGGGGATTAGTCAAATTTTCAGGAACCGGACTTGATGCTGTAAATAATGATGGTGAATTACTGATACTTCACTTTGCTGTTAAAGAAGACTTCAATTCAGATTCCACATTTGTAGGACTTAATCAATTGAGATGGAATGAAGATGATGTACAAATGAACTGCGCTCAAGCAAAACTTACAAACTCATTGTCAATAAGTAATGAAGAGCCTGTTCTGTGTTTTGATCTAAGTCAAAATTATCCAAATCCTTTCAAGCCGGAAACATTGATAAACTATAGTATTAAGAAGGAATCAAGAGTAATTCTTGAAGTCTACAACATCAAAGGACAAAAGGTCATAACTCTTGTTAACGAGAAATTGAAACTAGGTTATCATTCTGTAGTCTGGGATGGAAAAGATGATTCTGGAAAACCTGTTTCTAATGGTATCTACTTCTACAAACTCTCTATTGATAAATCCAAAGGCATTTCATCTGAAAGAACAAATATTATCAAAAAAATGATTATATTAAAATAAATAAAACATAAGTGAGGTGTAAAATGAAAGCAATTAAAATCGCAACATTACTGCTCCTTATAGGAGCAATGACTTGTTTTGCAAGCACCATTTCTAAAACATATTACTTTGATGAACCTGTTTTGATATATGAAGGAGATTATTCAAAAGTTCATATAGAAGATGGAGTAACATTAGGAACTCCCGGTGAACCTGCGATTCCTTATATTGGAATCAGATTATTACTTCCTCAAGATGAAAGTATCGTAAGTGTGTCCCTTGCACTAAAAGACGAAGTAAATTTAGGAAATTATATTCTTTGTCCAAAACAACAGCAAGTTCCTCTATCAAAAATTGAAGGTGCGAAATTCACAGAACCTAATCCGGAAATCTATCAAAGCGAAACCCAATTTCCATCACGCCAATACAATAATTACAGTACACATTATCTTGCTGGATACTCTATTGGATTTCTGGCGCTAACTCCAATTAAGTATATCCCCGCAACAGGTAAATTGTCATACTACAAAGAAATAATTGTTTCAGTAGAAACTGAATACAACGAAGTAGCTGAATCAGCTGGACGGTTCTTATTCAAGAATCCTCAGGTAGAAAAAAGATTACAAAAGTTAGTTGATAATCCAGAAAAAATTGATAATTACATAATTACAAAATCAAGAGACGATGATGCCTATGATTACATTATTGTAACCTCTGCAGACTATTCTAATGATTTTCAACCTCTGGTAGATTTTCATTCTCACCGGGGCTATAGAACTAAGATTGAATTAGTTAGCGATATTTATACTAATTACACTGGAGTAGATGAGCAGGACAAAATCAGAAATTATTTTATTGACCAGTATTCAAATGGTCCAATTAAATTTGTCCTTTTAGGAGGTGATACAGCACCTGATAATCCTTCTGAGAATATTGTTTCTCATCGTGGACTTTTTGCTGACCCTGGAAGCGGTTATGCAGACGACAATATTCCAGCTGATATGTATTATGCCTGTTTAGACAGAACTTCTGCTACAGGTTCAGGTCCTGATTGGAATAATGATAATGACAATAGATGGGGTGAACCCAATGAAGCAGACCTTCTTGCAGAATTTTATATTGGAAGAATCTGTATGAACAATTCTACTGAAATTGCTAATGCCATTAATAAAATGATGCTCTATTCTGAAACACCTGTGGCTGATGAGTTGCAGTCCGCTCTGCTTGTTGGAGAGTATCTTTGGGGACCACCCTATTATCCGACTACCTATGGGGGAACTTATATGAATGAGTTAATCGGTGGATGCAGTAATAATGGCTATACAACGGTTGGTATTCCTACTGATTGGGATATGTCCACTTTGTATGAAATGAATGGATATTGGACATCATCAGATTTATATACTCAATTAAATCTCGGACCAAACCTGCTTTGTCATCTTGGACATGGCAGTCCCACTCATTGTTTAAATATTGATAATTCAGACTTAACAACTTATCACATTACCAATGATGGAATTACATATAACTTTATTAATGGCTATTCTCAGGCATGCTATTCTGGTTCAATGGATAACTGGCATTATAATGGATATTATGTTGGTGATTGCTTTGCAGAAAAGATATCAACAATGCCCACAGCAGCTTCAACCTTTATAGCCAATTCTCGTTACGGCTGGGGTGAAGCGGGAGGAACCGATGGAGCCTCTCAAATATTTAACAGAGAATGGATTGATGCTTTCTTTGATGATGGTATATATTCCATTGCAGGAGCCAATCAAGTGTCAAAAGAACATGCTATCCCATTTATTGAAGCACAGCAAGTTGTAAGATGGTGCTGTTACGAATTGAATGTTTTCGGTGACCCTTCTCTTGAACCCTGGACTGAAGAACCTACAAATCTATCTCCCACATATCCTCAAGCAATAATGGCTGGAACACCAGAAATTGATGTAATTGCTCCTGCTTTTTCAAGAATTACTGTTTATGATGACGATACTATTTATGGTTATGGTATGACGAATTTCTTGGGAGAAGGAACAGTTATTTTTGATAATATACCTCAAGAAGCAGGAATTATGCATATCTCAATCGTTGCACATAACTATTATAAATATGTTGGTGATATTACGGTTACAGCTTATGTCGTGAATGTTTTTCCTGACACTATATATGCTAATGTGCCATCAACAGTAACTATTACAGTTTTATCCCCAGATAGCATAACTCCAGAAGTTGGGGTAAATGTATGGGCTGAGGGCTTAGATTATATTTCAGATACGGTTGTTACAAACGATGATGGAATTGCAAATTTAACAGTAAATTATCCATTTGGTCCAATTGCCCAAATCTACGGACAGAGACCCGAAAACGATTATTATACATTCCATGAAGAATTACATGTAATAGCAGATGACCTAACAAACCCAGACCTGACGGTTAGTACTAATTTTGGTTTGGAAGATACATTTGCTCTTAATCTATCAGGAACAATTTATGCATATGTTGAAAATGATGAAACTACACTCTGGATAAGTATTGATGATAGTTTATTATTTAGTACTTCTGGAAGTAGCTATGAAGTTACTCCATTAACAATGAATCCAGTTATATCAATAATCTCTAAATCTGGTTACAATTTGTATCAAGAAGAGTTTCCTGTAATAATTGCTTATGGCACTGCTTCAGGCATAGTAACAAACAGTAATACTGGAGACCCTGTTTCTGATATTGAGGTGAAATTCTATGAACAAGGTGCTGACCCAACAACTGATGACCCATTATTCACTGATATAACTAATACTGATGGATTTTACGAAATTACCGAGGAGCAACCTGTTGATTATTATGATATCTATATTGATGAATGGGGCTATAACTCGTATCAAGAATTGGACTACTTCCTAGGTTATGGCACTAATTCTCATGATATTGTTATTGACCCTGTTGAAAGTGCTGTAGTTCACGGAAGAATTTATGACGAAGATGGAGCAGTAAACAATACTACTATAACCTATTACCGCTCTGATAATGGCGAGCAATATACTAAGGTAACTGTTGGAATATCTGGAAGATATAGCGTTACTCTTCCTTATTTCACTTATGATGTTTATGTAAGTGCTCCAGAACATGTGCCTTTTAGAGGCTCCATTACTATTGAATGTAATCTTACTGTTGATTACAGCTTGGGTTTTGCGGCTTTATTCTGCAACTTTGAAAATAATGATGGAGACTTTTCTCCAACTCCTCAAACTGGAGCATGGGAATGGGGTGAACCTACTACTGGTGATATCAATGCTTATTCAGGTATAAATGTGTGGGCTACCAATCTTGATGGATATTATGTAAATAATGCAAACTGGTATCTTGAGTCACCTGAATTCACTGCTCCTGATAGTGCTATTCTAACCTTCTACCATTATTATGATTTTGAACAGGCCGGTTCTGGCACACTGTATGATGGAGGAAATGTAAAAATCTCAACTGATGGTGGCACCTTATTTACTCTTATTACTCCAGAAGGTGGTTATGATGGAAATGTTACTGCTCTTGAAGAGCAAGGATTTGGCGAAACAAACTATGATTGGGAATTAGTAGAGTTTGACCTTAGTAACTATGAAGGTCAAGATGTTATCCTGAGATTACATTTTGCTTCTGACCAAGGTGTTTGTGACCATTACGGATGGTATATTGATGATGTACTTGTAGGTAATCCTAATAATAGTAGTACTCAAATAATACATCCTCATGTTTCAACTGACAATACACAATTAACATACAAACTTGAATTATACCAAAACTATCCTAATCCTGTGAATCCCGATATAATCGGAACTAATATCTCTTTTTCATTGCCGAAAAACACGAAGGAAGCAGAAATAAGAATCTATAATATCAAGGGTCAGCTGGTAAAGAAGTTCAAAATGCAAAATGCGAAGTGCGGAATGAATAGTATGGTATGGGATGGAAAAGATAACTCTGGAAAACCCGTTTCAAATGGCATCTATTTTTACAAACTTTCTACAGCTAAGAAAAGCATTACCAAGAAAATGATACTGTTGAGATAAAACCCATCTTCATTGTTAATATTAAAGCTAAGGGCTCCGATTTTTCGGAGCCCTTTTTTATCAAATTAACAACAATCTGAATATAAAACTTTGACAATAAAATCAAATAAATATTAAATATCAAAAAAATATATGAACCATGTATGTCCCGATACATCGAAACGCACCCGTCTGGGCGCCGAGCCTGAAAGGAGCATGAAAAT
>JAYEOL010000059.1:37437-42368 GCA_034722995.1 Candidatus Cloacimonadota bacterium
CTGAATATAAAACTTTGACAATAAAATCAAATAAATATTAAATATCAAAAAAATATATGAACCATGTATGTCCCGATACATCGAAACGCACCCGTCTGGGCGCCGAGCCTGAAAGGAGCATGAAAATGGCATTTAACTTAAAAGTTATAATATTCCTATTTCTTCTTTCTTTGTGTTCTTCGTGCCCTTTGTGTTGAATATATTTACATATGAAACCCACATGTCCCGAAAAAATTCGGAACGCAAAGGAGCATGAAAATTTAATCTCACCCTGACCCTCTCCTTAAAAAAGGAGAGGGAATAAGTTCCCTTCTCCTTGAAGGAGAAGGGGTTAGGGGTTGAGGTAAAAAAAGCTATTTTCAGATGAAAATGAAAAAAAACAAAGAAATCTGGACAGTAAAAGATGTTCTTTTATGGACTTCCAATTACTTTAAAAAGAATGAGATTCAATCATCCCAATTAAATGCAGAAATGATAATTGCAAGGGTCTTAAACTGCTCAAGAATGGAATTGTATCTTAATTATGATAAACTCCTGAACCCTAAAGAGAGAGAAGAAATAAGAAATTTGGTAAAAAAAAGAGCAACTCATTACCCTCTTCAATATCTGATAGGTGAAACAGAATTTTATGGATATAAATTTTTTGTTGATGAAGGCGTATTAATTCCCAGACCGGAAACGGAAATCTTAGTTGACGCTGTTATTTCATATATAAAGCAGTCCAACAAAAATAACTGGAATGTCTTAGATATTGGAACAGGAACCGGAATTATACCAATTTCTATAAGTAAATATTTTTCAAATACCCAGAATAAAATACTATTTACTGCTACTGATATTTCTAAAACTGCTTTAGAAAATGCTGAAAAGAATATTGAATTGCATCATATCCAGAATATCCAACTAATCCTATCTGATACATCTAAAGATTTGTCTGGAAAATTTGATATTATTATCTCTAATCCACCTTACATTTCTGAAAAGCAATTTCAAAACCTTCAAAAAGAAGTTAAAAATTTTGAGCCAAAATTAGCTTTGTTTGGTGGAGAAAAAGGTCTTACATATTACCAAAAGATTTTACAAAATGCAGAAAATTTTCTAAACAAAAATGGAAAGATTTTCTTTGAAATAGGAGCAAATCAAAAAGAGGGTATGGAAAAAATCATTCATGAATTTAATTATAAAATCATTGACATAATAAAAGATTATAACGATTTATATCGTGTGCTTGTTCTAGAAAAAAATTAGCAGTCTATAATACCGGATTACAAAGTAATGTATAAATTTAAAATTAGAGGAAACGCAAAAAAACTAAAAGGCATTATATCTATCAGCGGTTCAAAGAATGCTGGATTGCCAATTATGGCAGCAACTCTCCTCGCAGGTGGAAACTACACAATTAAGAATGTCCCGGATATAGTAGACATTAGAACAATGGCAGAACTACTTAGTATTTTGGGTTCAAAGGTAGAATTTAAAAATCACGAACTAAAAATCCATACTGACAGCTGCACCTGCTATGAAGCACCTTATGATTTGGTCAAAAGAATGCGTGCTTCTATCTATGTCTTAGGACCACTTGTTGCAAGATACGGAAAAGCAAAAGTATCATTCCCTGGTGGATGTGCATTGGGAGCCAGACCTATTAACCTGCATTTAGAAGGATTGCAAAAGTTAGGTACAAATATTGAAATTGAGCATGGATATATCAATGCAGATACAAAAAAATTGCACGGTAATGAGATAATTTTTGAAAAGAAAAGTGTTGGCGCAACCGTCAATATTCTGATGGCTTCTGTTCTTGCTGACGGAACAACAATCATAAGAAATGCAGCTTGTGAGCCAGAAATAAATGCTCTTGCAAACTTTTTAATCAAAATGGGGGCTAAAATTGAAGGTATTGGAACAGATTGTCTAACTGTAAATGGAGTTCAGAATTTGCATTCTGCTGATGTATCTCTTATTCCGGACCGCATTGAAACTGGAACATTACTACTTGCCGCAGCAATCACTAAAGGGGAAATTACTGTGAAAAATTGCTGTCCATCTAACCTGGGTATAGTGCTTGAAAAGCTAAGAGAAATCGGCTTCTCTGTTAATGTTAATAATGATTCAATTACAATCTCTGGTAAAGGTAAAAACCCAATAGAAATCTCCACAAATCCATACCCTGCTTTCCCAACTGATTTACAAGCACCTTTTGCCTCTTTACTCTCTACAATAAAAGGTAAAAGCATTATTGATGAAAATATATTCTCAGATAGGTTTATGTATATTAGTGAATTGCAAAGACTGGGTGCAGACATAAAATTAGACAAAAACAGAATTGTTATACATGGTGGAAATCAGCTGACTGGAGCACCATTAATGGCATCTGATATTAGAGCAGCTGCGGCATTGGTTATTGCTGCATTAGCTTCAGAAGGTGAAACTGAAATTTCTCGTGTATACCATCTGGATAGAGGATATGAAAGACTGGAAACTAAACTTGCTCAGCTTGGAGCTGATATAAAAAGAGTTGAAGACAATTAAGCCACGAATTTACACCCGTCCTCTCCATCCTCCGAAGTATAGAACTTCTACGGAGGACGGGCGCAGTCCCGATTAAATCGGGACGGAGGGTGGACGAATTACCACAAATAAGAAATTGGGTTTTGTGAAATATTTTTAATCATTCAATTGTCTGTGAACTTTAAATCATGCTACTGTTTCAGAAAGACTAAGTTTCTTAATATAATAAATCAGCTGATGACTATAATTTATTATTTCATTATAAATATGTAGTAAAAAATTCTTTGTGTCTTAGTGGTAAAAAAATGAGTAAATTCATAAGAAATCTTTTAGTTTCTGTATTATTTATTGGTTACTTTCCAATTGCATCAGGAACACTTGCCAGTGCAGTAACTGCTGTTTTATATTATTTTTTCCTTCCAGAGCTTACAACAACAGAAAATCTCTTACTCATAATTATTATTGTCTTAGTTAGTCTTATATTTGTTCCGATTATAAAAAAAGCAGAAAAGGACCTGGGGCATGACAGCCGTAAAATAGTTATTGATGAAGTTTTTGGTTATTGCATTGCAATCGTTTTCCTTCCACATTCCTTAATGATTGCTATCTATGCTTTTGTTATTTTTAGAGTATTTGATATTGCAAAACCAACTCCAATACATCAAATTCAAGAATTACCACACGGATGGGGAGTTATCGCGGATGATATAATGGCTGGAATTTATACTAATATTATCTTGCAAATATTGGTAATAGTGTTTCCGAGGTTTTTTTGATTATTTTTAATAATCTGTGATTAGTTCAATTTTCATTTCGTTAGAAGAATAAAGGTTTAAAATCTTTAAAAAACTTAACCAAACTTGTAGTAATAAAATTTTAGATAAGACAATATCTTGTAGAACTTTTGGCAATAAAAAACAGTGCGGTGCACAATTGCATGCACACCGCACTTTCAATATACTGTATGTATCCAAGCTATAATTTCACAACATCTTGTGCTTGGGGACCTTTATCCCCTTTTACAACGGTGAAACTTACTTTTTGCCCTTCATCTAAAGCACGATATCCTTCACCTTTAATTGAACTGTAGTGAACAAAAACATCTTCTCCATTATCGCGTTCAATAAAGCCAAAACCTTTTGTAGCATTGAACCATTTGACAGTACCTGTTTCGGTTTTTGCCATTAGACAGAAATCTCCTTTATATTAATACTGTTGGTATAAGACATTCCAAACCGATTTCAGAAGAGTTTCTTCATCTGGATTAGAGTGACTTCCAACAATCGCTAAATTTTAGTATGTTTTTATTATTGTCAAGAGAAATAAAAAAAGATTGAAATTTTTGAAATAAAATTTGACAAAAAAAATTACAAATAGTAATAAAGTTGACTGTAAAATATGAAAGCAAAAGTTAAGTATATTGATAAACTGCAATTTTGTGCTGTTTCAGACTCAAACCATAGCATCATTATTGATGCAGATAAAAATTTAAGTTATGATCAGGGCATAAGACCAAAAGAGCTATTATTGATGGGATTAGCCGGTTGTACAGCTATGGATGTGGCATCTATTTTAAAAAAGATGCATATTAATTTCTCAAATTTTTCAGTTACTGCGGAAGCAAAACTTACAGATGAGCATCCAAAAGTGTTTAGTTCTATAACAATACATTACAAAATCTCTGGCAATGTTGATAAAGATAAATTGGAAAAGGCAATCAAATTATCTCAAGATCGTTATTGTGGTGTCTCTGCGATGTTGAGAAAGACTGCTCCAATATCATATACTTATGAAATGACTAATTGCAAATTTCTAATTTCTAATCCGTCTGGACGCCGCGACCGGTAAAACTTCAAATATCAAATGACAAAAATAAAAGGGTTGATTCTCCAAAAATCCGTCCCCGCGGACACGGGGATGGCGGGATTGGACATTTGGGTTTTGTCATTTTATTTGACATTTGAAATTAGGATTTTGAAATTTCTGTCCCCAATTAAATTGGGGCCAAAAATTTATTCCCATACAAAAGGGTAAAGTGAGGAATATTTACGAGTTTGATGACAATATGCTTGTAGTTGCTTCAGATAGAATTTCTGCATTTGATTATATGCCACCGAATTTTATTCCGGACGGCAAATTACCCTTGATTGATGAAATTCTAACACCTGGATCTTCTCGCTTTTACGATGCTTCAATATATAGAAAAAGAACTCCGCAAGAAAATTACGATAAACAATTTGTTCATGGTTATCTTTCTGACAAAGGTATTGAAAAAATAAATAGCGTTAATCCGAGTTATAAAATTTTCAGCTTTCAGGAAATACTCTTAAAAAAAGAGAAATATCTTGAGGCTTATCAAAAAATAACAGGCAAAGATTCAATACAATGAAAACAATTCTCATTGTGGATGATGAGCAAGA
>JAYEOL010000060.1 GCA_034722995.1 Candidatus Cloacimonadota bacterium
AGTGGCTTACATTTTTCTGCGATTATCAGTTGCTATATCCTTTAATGCATCAACAAACATATTAATAAAAACAGGAATTTTATATTTTCCTGACCAGCGATTTCCTATTGAATCATAAATTATTTTATGCAAAGGTTTTTCAATAGATTTGATTACTTCATCATTTAATACTTTGCCACATAAAAGATTTTCAATATCACCCAACCTATTTGGTTTCTCAAAAAGGGAACCTGTGGCAATACGGCATTCATCAATATTAGCATTTTTTGCGAAACTTATCATTACCGCAAGTGTTATTCTGGAAATATTCAAAGCATTCCGTCTACCCAATTTATTATATCTGTAATAATATTTCTTGTTGAATGATTTAGGCAAAGTAATTGCTGTAAGAAGTTCATCCTTTTTTATCAGAGTTTCATAATTTTTTATAATGAAATCTTTAACTGGAACCTTCCTATTTTTACTTTTACTTTGTAAAATAAGTATTCCATCGTAAATAATTAAAGGGGGAATAGAATCTGCACAGGATGCTGCATTTACAATATTTCCACCAATAGTGGCACGATTTCTAATCTGTTTTGAACCGATTTTGGAACAGGCTTCAATTAGAATTGGATAATTCTTTTGAATTATCTGATTCTCAATTATTTCTGTAAATGTAACCGTGCTTCCAATCTGAACTCCATCATCATCTTCTTTGATTCCTTTTAATTCAGGTAAGAAGTATATATTCAATAATGTTTGTGGATTTGTTTCTTTTCGTAGTTGAATAATTACATCTGTTCCTGCTGCAAGAATTTTATAATTATCCTTTGATAATAAATTAAGAGCTTCGTTTAAACTTGTTGGTGTAACAGTTACTATTTTAGATAGATACGGAATAGTCTTTTTTTCATTAGCTTTATGGAATTTTTCTTCACTTTGGCGGCTTGGCTTTTTTAAGTTTTTTCCCAGAAATACTTTTTCAAGAGTAAGAGGAATTTCATAAGACCTTTTACCCAGAGCAAATGATAATGCATTATTAATTGCCGGTGCTGTTAATTCTAATGTTGGTTCACCAATACTTTTTGCACCAAAAGGTCCGAATTTATCCGGATTCTCAATTAAAATCGGGTCAATTTTGTGAATATCTTTTATAGTGGGGATTAAATATTCATCAAAATTTTCTGATTTCACAATTCCATTTTGAATATTAAAATTCTCAAAAATTCCGTATCCAATACCTTGGGCAACTCCTCCATAAACTTGTCCTTCTGCTCCAAGTCTATTTATTACTTTTCCAACATCGTGGGCTGCTGTTATTTTCAGAACATCTATTTTACCTGTATGTGTATCCACTTTAATTTCTGCAATTTGGCATCCATAGACATAGGTAAAATAGGCATTCCCCTGACCTGATTTACCATTCCAACTAACATCCGGTGCTTTGAACCAGCCATAAGCAGAGAGATTCACGCCTTCAAAATATGCCTTTTCTGCTGCTTTATTAAATGGAATTGGCACTATGCCAGCAATTGAATTTTTGCGATATATATATCCATCCCTCCATTCAGTTTCTTTGATATTATCTACCTTCAGATCATTTTTAATTACATTAAATATTCTTTCTTTAACAATATTGGTTGCTTCAACAACGGCATTGCCGCCCATCAAGGTTCCCCTTGATGCAACTGTTGGTCCTCCATCTGTAATAGTGGCTGTTTGCGGGTTGAGGAAAACAATTTTATCAAGACTAATGCCAAGTATTTCTGCAGTAATCTGAGAATATGCAGTGCGTAATCCTTGCCCATTTTCATTACATCCTGCAAGGATATATACACTTCCATCTGCCTGAACCGAGACGATTGCAGAAGATGCATCAGTTCCTTCAGCTCCAAGTGAGCATCCTCTAAAACTGCAAGATAGTCCTATCCCATATTTGAATCGTTCGCCAATTTGATTTTGCCTTTTATGTTCAACAATTCTTTCCTTATAATTGCTCTTTTTTACTGCTTCACCAATTACCTGTAAAAGTGAAACTTTATGCTCGGAAAGTTTCTGTCCACTGGCTGTAATACTCCCTTGTTTATATCCATTAATTTGTCTTATTTTTAGTGGCGTTATTCCACAAGCTTCTGCAATTTCATCCATTAAAGATTCTTGAGCAAAAACAATTTGTGGAGAACCAAAGCCACGGAAAGCAGCAGTATAAGAATTGTTAGTGTAAACTGCTCGGATGTTTGTTTCTACATTTTCAATCTCATAAGGTCCTGTAGCTTGAACTACAGAACGCCATGTAACAAAAAAGCTTTGTGAAGAATAAGCTCCACTATCAGCAAGAATATCTATCTTCATTGCATTAAGTTTGCCATCTTTATTAAAACCCACTTTATATTTCATTATATATGGATGCCGTTTGTAACTCTCTATAATTGAACTTTCTCTTGTGTTTGTAAGCCTAACTGGCTTTCCTGTAGTTTTTGCCAATAAAGCAACTCTACAAGCCATAGCATTGATAACATCATCTTTCCCGCCAAAAGAACCGCCAAGAGAGGAACTCATCACATTCACCTGATTAAGTTTTAATCTCATAAATTTCGCTACAATTTTTCTTGTTGTATATGGATTTTGAATTGAACCATAAATTTTAAGCCCTTTTGATGTTGGGTCCGGGACAGCAGTTACAGTTTCTGGCTCAATATAAGCATGCTCACAAAAATCAGTTTTATATTCTCTCTCAACAATATAATCAGACTTTGCAAAGCCTTTTTCTACATTGCCTTTGCGAAGCGGATAGTGAATTACAACATTACTTTTAAATTCAGGATGAACCAATCTTGAATCTGTTTTAATTGCTTCCTGAATATCAAAAACTCCTTCAACAGGTTTGTATTCAACCTTAATTTCATCAACAGCATTATATGCAATTTTTTTTGATTTTGCAGCAACAACTGCGATAATATCACCAATGTAAAACACCTCATCATTTACGATAGGATATTGGTCGGCACGGATAGGACCTATTCTTTTTTGTCCTGGAATATCCTTATAAAGTGCGATTGCTGCGACTCCATCCAATTTTTCTGCTTTTGATAAATCAATTTTTACGATTTTCCCAGCTGGAATATCCGTATATTTACAAGCAGCATAAAGCATATCTGGAAATCTTATATCATCTCCAAAAAGTGCTTTTCCTGTAACCTTCTCGTAACCATCAACGCGAATAACCTTTTTGCCAATTATTTGATTCATATCTTCCTTCCTACCACAAAGGCACAAAGTCACAAAGGTTTTATTTTATTAATTTTTTATTCATAAAGTGGCTTATTTTATATAAAAAATTTGATAAGCCAAAATGAATATGGACTGCCTGAACAAAAAGTCTATTTTTTATCCTCACTCCAACCCTCTCCTTTTCAAGGCGAGGAAGCCGGAAAGTTCCCCTTCTCATTATAGGAGAAGGGGTTAGGGATTGAGGTAAAAAATACAAAATATACTAAATTTATCATTTTATGCTAATTTTATTTAGCTTTCGTTCAATCACTAAGTAGCTAAATGCTAATCCAATCCTTTAAATCTTCCAAACATTTTTTTTGAAATTTCTATAGAATGACTAATAATTTCATCATATTTATCAATTGATTTTAATCTAAAATTATCTAAAAGTATATTATCTCCTTTTATTACCCAACGGGCTTGAGATTCGGTTATTCCATAAATAAAATGGCTGAGAAAAGTATCTTCATTAAATGGAGTTGCAGGTTTATAATCAAAAACAGCAATATCTGCAGGTTCATTCTCCAGAATTCCGACAGGAAGTCCGTAAGCCTTCTTCAACTTGTATGAATTCAAAAACATTGCTTCCATTTCAGAAAAACCAATATCAGGATCTTGATTTTGATATTTTGTAAATAGGAATGAGTTTTTGTAAAATTTCAAAATATTGGAACTCATCCCATCAGTTCCAACCGTAACTGGCAGTCCTGCATTTATAAGTTTTGAAATATTTGCAACATTAAGTGCGTTATTCATATTAGAATCAACAGCTTGAACTAAATAAATATTTCTATTTTGAAGAATACTTATTTCTTTATCAATTAAATTACTGCAATGAACGAGTAGTGAATTTGAACGAAGCAAGCCGAAGCTTTCTAATCTTTCAAGAATTGATTTTTTATATTTTTTTTGGCAGTCCATTTCATCAACCTTGCCTTCAGCAATATGAATATGTATCGGGAAGTCTTCTGTTTTTTGGCTTATTACTTTTAGATTTTCATTGTCAAGTGTAAATGAAGCGTGAAGTCCAACCATTCCCTTTATAGAATTCGGTTTCTTTTTCTTAATAAAACGAATATTCTCTTTCAATGACTTTTGAAAAACCTCATTCCCGTTTCTATTGGAAATTTCGAAGCAAAGGACACCATTCAGTCCAAAATTTTCAAAAACTTCAGCCATTGTATCAAGAGAGCCCTCAATATAGTTTGCAGAAATATGATGGTCAAAAACGGTTGTTACTCCATTTCGCAAGCAGTCCTGCAAAGTAAGAATTGCAGAAAGTCTAACATCGTCTTCAAGTAAAGCTTTATCCAATTTCCACCAGAGATTTGAAAGTATTCCGATAAAATCCTTGAATGGAGTCTTTGCTGGTATCCCTTTTGATAGGCAGGAATAAATGTGATGATGTGCATTAACTAATCCGGGAAGTATTACTCTATTTTTGACATCTATTACTCTATCTATTTTATGAAATGTTTTATTATATTTTACTATGCCATTTTTGATGTAAATATTCTTTTTATCAACTAAAATTCTATCTTCCTGTGGGAAAATAAGATAACCATTTTTTATCTCAATATTCATATCAATTCTCCAATAGAAAAGTTGATTACAAAAATTGTTACTTTATAAATTATAGTCAATTTAATAATTAATTCAAAAGTGTTTTGAGCCTTGACTTTAGTTTTTTATGTCCGCGATGAGGTAAGAGTGGGACTCCTGCACTCAATCAACTCGAGTAAACTCCAGCGGAAATCCATAATAAAGGTATTATGGAACATTTTGGATTCCCATGTCAAGCCATCCAAAAAGAATGGAGACATGCCTCAGAATGACAATTTTGGCTATAGGGATGGATATCATCATCCCGAAAGATTGTAAATCACTTAGATGAAGGCTAACCTTTCATCTACCCTATAATTTTTCTTCTGATTGTTACTTGGAATTCAAAATATAATAAAAAACTTATTTTGTAAGAATTATCATCCAATTATTTCTATTAAAATAATCATCCTGCAATTTCTTAAAATTTTTATATTCAGAAGCACTCACCTTTTTATTTTTGATGATAAAATTTGAACTATAGGTGATTTTATTATTTGCCTTCCTTGATTCAATCTCAAACTCTGCATATTCATTATCTTTTGACACAGAATTCGGTAAATACTCTATTTTTAATACTTCTGGAATTTCTATTTTTGCAGAATAGGAATATATTCTCTTTGAGTAAAGTTCAAGGTCATAATCTCTTTTCCTTATAGACGAAAAATTTCCTATATTAGCACCATAGATGGATAATTGAGGAATTTTAAAGCGAACTTTATCGCCCTGAAAAGTAGCATAGTGTGGAGATTCAAATATTAGCTTTACAGTCATATCTGAACTCAAGTCCTCTGGATTTGTAAAATCATAAGAAATAAGTTTTGAACCACCTCTTATATTGTTTACGACACCTTCAAAGAAAATATCCTGCTCATCTTTATTCTTATGCTTGAGTTGATTTTTCACATGAAAGTCACAATAACCTGTTGTTTTAAGTTCAAATACACCTTTTAGATTTCCGTGCTCGTTAATTTCAGCATTTAAAGTAACTTGAGCTTTGCTCTCCTTCTCATCCAGAACAGGAATCTCTACAAACTTTGCTTTGTCCTCTTTTATAATCAGCCCTTCTTTACCTTGATATGAATTGGGAATCCAGCCATATCTATTAAACTGAGTCATTGGTGAGACGAATTGGATATCTCCATTGTGTTCTATGGCAACCATAATGCTGTTGAATTGCGATGGCACCGGAAGAGAATTATCCATATCCAGTAATATAGAACGACTAAGACCCACTATTGAGAAATATCCCCATTTGCGCGTATTAACAAGCACAGGATATCCAGCTATGCCAGCGGCTTTGAGCATAGTAACCAGAAGCACAGCTTTATCTTGTGGGTCGCCATACTTATTTTCTAATACCTCTTTTGCCTTATTAGGCTGGTATCCACTATCTCCAAAAGAGAGATAAACACTTCTTATCTTCTGTTTCACAAACAGGGCGATATTTTCTATCTGTTCTTCTTTTGTCGCTCCTCCAAGTTCTTCTACGACTTTTTTAATACTCTTGTTTGCTTTTGCAGATTTGTAGAATTTCTCGCCATACCACTTGCCAAAATCTTCCCATGAACTATAGAAAGTAAAGAGCAATTTTGGGGCTATTTCAGAAATTGGCGGCATATCAGGTTCTGAGTTAATTTTAGGAATATCTTTTAGAGCAAATGTATATGAGACCATATCATTAGATAATTGCTTAATGATAGGCTCAATATCATTGCCAATAAATTCCTGATTAAATTTGTTTTCCTCTTTCAAAGGGAGAATAATTGTAAAGATTTTCTTTTTAATCGGTTCTATCCCTTGAAATAAAACATCGCCAAAAAGAGGATGCTTTATTGGTTTTTTAGATGAGACTTTGTAGTGATATTCTATAATAACATCCGGTTCAAGAGCTGGGAATGAGACAACTTTCATCAGTACATTTGTATATTGTGTGGCGAACCCAACCTCTGGAGCGCTTACATCAGAGATAGCATCTTTCTCTGCTTGCACGATTTTTCCAGATGGGAGTATTGTTTGGGCTGTTAAAACCTCAAACTCCTGAGAATTCTCATCATATCTTTCTTTTATATCACCAAATATTCCTCTACCTCTTTTTTCTAATATTTTTATACGGAGAAATCTCTCCTTTGTGACCTGCATATCTTTATCTAAAGTTATAGTAGTACTATCAAGAAGAACCACGCCAGATGCATTTGGATATTCTCTCGCTTCAGATAAATTCGGGAAGATTGTCGCTAACAAAAAAACAATCAAAATATACTTTTTCATAATATCACCTCTTATTTAATTTTATTTGGAGTGCTTGCCTTTGCGTAGCTTCGGCGAAGCGAGGCGAAAATGACTCCCCGATCCATCGGGACTCCGTCTCGGAGCTGGCGGAGAACTTTTCGCTTTGCTGATACGCTGAAAGTTCGTTCCGACAAGTCGGAACTCGTTTCAGCACTCCTCTTTTTATCTGCTATTGGATTTTTTTAAGAATTATTTCCTGGCCGCTCTTCTGTGCCATCTCATCAAAAATGGATTTCATCCTTTTATATTGTTCTGGTGAAAAAACGAATTCATTCATAACTGACTCGGAATAATGTAAAATATAATCATCTTTGAATTCATAATTATTTTCTACCTTGAAAAAATCCACATTTTTTTCAAAATTTTCAGGAAGTGCTTCTATATCATATCCTTCAGGAATGTAAATCTTTTCTTCTGCTATCGCTTTAATGGTTGTATATAGATAGAGAGGATATTTTCTCTCGTCTAATGCGAATGGATTTCCTCCTCCACCAAATGATATATTACCTGCACCCCCGCCAGACAGAGGAGCTTTGAAGGAAAAAGTGTCTCCTAAATTTAAGCCATAGTTTTCAGCACTAAAAATCAATGTTATTTCTAACGGTTGATAAAGGTCTTTTGGGTCACTGTAATAGAAGGTATCAATAACTGCACCTGTTACCATACTTGCTGCTATTGATTGAAATGTCTGGTTCAATTGCTCGGGTGGAAGCATAGTAAGTATACTCCTAAAGGACATATCCATAAGACCTGATAACTTCCATGTCATGATTTCATTCAGATTTCCATTTTCATCTAAGTGCCCTTCTGCTTCCATAGAAAAGAAGTTTTTCTCTGCCGGTACTTTTGGAGTATATTCCAAATCCTCACCATCTTCGTCACAAACTAATACAGCCTTTTCTTGTTCAATTGATAATAAGAATTCTCTTGTATTTTCTGCAGTCGGGTCAATGTATAGAAAACTGCCATCTTTTTCTCTAACTGCTGTTATGGCGTGATTGAACTGGTCAACTGGAATATCCCTTTCAATATTTAGCATTGGGTTAGTTAATACTGTATAGGCATCAAATCCTGCTTTTCTTAGCATTGCTGCAAGAAGACAAGCTTTATCTCTGCATACACCATATTTATCTCTAAATGTCTTTGTTGCTGGAAACGGCTCGTAACCACCTTTTTTACCTGACATCTTGGTTCCGACATATCTGTTATTTTGGGAAACATAGTAATACAACGCTTTGATGCTATCCTCTCGCGTTTTTTGTCTAACAAGCAAACTGTCTATTACTGCATTCATTGTATCATTTGTGGCAAACTTATCCTTGCAGAGATTCCAATACCACTTTGACCACACCTTCCAAGAAGGAACAGAAGTAACGAGGAGTTTTTTACAAACATCAGGAATTGGCGGCATCATTGGTTCTTTAACTATGCCTGGAACATTTTGAACAGACCATTTGTAAATGATTTTATCTTTCTTTTCACCCTTCTGAAATTTTACTGTCTGGCCTTCATCATTCTTTACTTTCCAGTTTAAAAGAATTGGTGAAGCTACTGAATAGACTTTTCGGATTATTGGATTATTCCCTTCAAAAAGAATATAAGCATCAAAATTATCCTCCATAGGTGGACTCTGCATTTTGTCTTTTACTGTAAACTCAACGGACGAGCCTTCTTCAACATTAGGAAAAATAATCTTTTTCATTCTAACATTTGGCAGGAAAAACTTACCAAAAGCTGGAATTTTCACATCTTTAATGTCTTCCTTTGGAACATTCATAACCTTTCCATCAGGAGAAATCACTCTTGCTATTTCTACAATTACTGTATCATATAAGGTGAAATAGCCAAAGGTCGCTTCTGAATACCAAGCTTTCCCTTTCATTGTCAGGATTTTGACAAGTTTGTGCTGTGTTGATACATACTTGCCAGATGGTTCAAGGTCTATCCCAGTGCTGTCAATTACTACAACCGCGTTGGCGGTCTCATATCCTTCCTTATTTATATTTTGAAGGAAGGAATAGTTAATTCGTTTTGCACAACTTAAAGCCAATACAGAAATTGCTAATAGTAACAATATTTTTTTCATCACATCCTCCGTTTAATTATTTTACCACGAACTACACTAACTTGCACGAACAGATATGAATACTTAATGAATGAATTCTATAATGTTAGTGATAGTTCGTGTTTGTTCGTGGCTTATCTTACTCTTTTTATTTCCACATCCTGGTTAACATAAGTTGGGACTTCCATATTACCCATTGGAGAGCCTTCAATATAAGATTTTCCTTCCAAAGCAACGTGGATTTTAGCAGACGAGACAAAGCCATCTTCCAATGAGCAGATAATTTTTCCTTTTGTAGTTCCGCTCATTTCTGTCTTAATTTTCATTCCTTTTTGGTCAATAGATTTATCAACAGATATTTCTGATTTTGTTGTGATAACTGCAATTTCTTTTCCCTCTTTATCCTGCTGAAATCCTGTTAAGGTGTATGTTGAACGGGTAGATTGTCCCTCTTCTTTATAATCTCGCTCCCATGTATCACCAATGTTCACTTGCTTATCTGGAAGGAAACCGTAAAGTGACCGAATATAACTTTCAATCTCTGAGCCTGTATCCTGGGACTCTAATTCTTTATAACCCTCTATATTTAGAATTTCACCATTTTTTAAAAGGGTTATGCTGAAAGATTTACCATTAAGCTTATCAATATCTGGAATAGATTTCATAACTCCCTGAACTCTTATTGTTCCTTCTGCTTTGTCAATAGTGGTTTTTAGAAAAACTGTATCATCTTTAACCTTTTCAACTTCATTTGAAATGTCAAAACCCATTGTAATATTTTGGTCTTGCGTATTGCCCTGAATCACCATTGTGTTTGTCATTATCTCTGTTATCTTGTATTTGAAAACCAAACCTTCTTTGAATGTTTGATTTAGTAAGACTGGACCTTTTTTTATAATTACATTCTTTGCACAACC
>JAYEOL010000061.1 GCA_034722995.1 Candidatus Cloacimonadota bacterium
AGGTGTGTCAAACTTTTGAAGAGGCAAGAAGTTCTGTTTACGGAATAAGAGCTGGTTCATCAAGCTGCAGTGGAACTACAAAAATCCATCATAATTATATTCACGATTTGAAACATAGTGCAAATGCCGGATGTCGTGGTTTATTTATGACATCTAACTCACACGATAATTTAATCTACAATAATATCATACATCTTGTTCCCGGACTTACTGCAAATACCAGTTATTGCATTTACTTGTCTTCCGGTGATGCTACAAATAATCAAATTTATTACAACACTCTTTATATGGGAGGCGTATGTAATAGAGAATATCCTGATTTCTACTGTATAAAAATTTATAAGGATGCGAGTGATAATATATTAAAGGATAATATCTTGATTAATGAACGAACTGGTGATGTTAGTGGAAATGAGCATTGTGCTATTTATCTGAAGACTTCGGCTTCATTTGCAGAGAGTAATTATAATTTATTATCTGTGAATTCCGAAGATCCGACTGACAATCGCTATGTAGCACGAATTGGTAGTAACTATTATAATACACTTGGTGATTTACAAAGTGCGCCCGGATATGCTCCGAGAGATGTTAATTCTCTTACAGGCGATCCTGATTTGAGCTTCCCTGATCTTCATTTGAATTCTAACAGCCCTTGCATTGGTCAAGCAACTCCTATTGCGGGGATTACAACTGATATTGATTACGATCCTCGTGATGCAATAAATCCAGATATTGGAGCAGATGAATTTATTTCTAACCACGCTCCTATAATCATTTATTTTTCCCCGGAAGAGACAGCATTTTCAATTGAACAAAATACTGAGCAATTATTTAGTATAGTAGCTGAAGATCCTGATGGGGATTCTCTGTTTTATTTCTGGTATCTTGATAATATACAGCAAGGCGAAAACAGCAATGAATTTACTTATACCTTTTCAGATACTGGTGATTTTGTGGTAAAGGCATTAGTATCAGATGGGGAATTAGCAGATAGCACATTGTGGGATGTTACAGTGACCCCATCTGGAGCTGTTGATGATGAAAATAATTCTCCAGTCAATCCCATTCTTTCTCAAAATTATCCCAATCCGTTTAGCGGTTCAACGAAGATTTTCTTTAATTTAGCCACTTGCCTTCGTCAAACTACGGCAAGGCAGGCAAAATCACACAAAAGTTTACAAATAAAAATCTATAATGTAAAAGGAAAATTAGTGAAACAATTTTCAATTTCCAATTCAATTGGGAACAATTGTCAATCGTCAATTAAATGGGATGGAACTGATATGAACGGGAATAGATTACCATCTGGCATTTACTTCTATCGTCTAAAATCTGATAACATCATTTCTGAAGTCAAGAAAATGGTTCTAATAAGATAAAATATAAGTAAATATACTGTTAGCCTTTAGGAGCCTTCTTTTATTTCATCTTTCAGAGAGATATTTTTATTAGAAGGTTCCTTTGTATTCTCACTACTTCTCTATCTTATATCTAAATCCCAGTATCTCGTTGTTGTATAATGGGCAGGAAATTCCTTTGACAGGAAAACCATAATGCATCTGTGAATTATTCTTTAAATAAAACATCTCCCGACAGCCAGGTCCACAAGGCGGAATATTAGAATCAATACTTAAAATTAACCATTCAGAAACATTGCTCTTGATAAAATGTAATGGGAATTGACCCTTTTCATCTATTTCTGAACAAACTGGATTAAATAAGCTATCGTTTTCAATAGAGTTAAAGGAAAAGCAGATTGAAATATCGCTCAGACCTGGCAAAGAACATCCCATCCAATTACAAAAGGCATTTGCTTCAAACCACCTTATACTTGTAACAGGTCCATAGATAAAATAGGATGCAGCCGATTTCCAGTAAGGTATCTCGTTCAAGTCCCAATCAAGTGGAGCACTTATCCTGAATCTTCCTTGAAAATTCCAACCTACTTCCCGATTTTCCATTATCCCTTCTTTTACCAGCCAATATTCTTTGATTTCATACCCATCATCATTGATAAATGCAGTAAATTGTTCATTTGAGACTTCAAATTTGTTTATATAAAAACCGTTGGTAGTTTCAGAAGCTATTTTCTCTTTATCCTGATGAAACGAATAACCGCCTTTTTTAATTTTTTTCATTTCATAGTAGATTCTGTTTTGAAAAACAATTTTGGGGAATGCGGTATAATCTTTAAAGTTGAAGCCAGCTGGCAATAATTTCAGCGGGATTGCAAATTTATATTTTCCCTTTTTCTCTAACTCTCCATAATCTCCAATGATTTTTTGTTCATTCAACCTAATAATATTTAGATTATCCTTTTTATAGATATTTATTCTGGTTTCTACTCCTTCCTGAAAATTTTCAATCCGATACTCAGCAGCGAACAAACTATCAGAAATATACTCCTTCACATCCAATAGGACAGGAGATTGAAAGGAGAAAAGTTTGGTAAAAGAAAATAAGATTAGTCCGAAAATTATAAAATGATTTTTCATATCTTAAATTTGGAATGATAAGATATTTTTGTCAAATAAAACTTCTAAAATATAATTGAAACGAATCCCGATATATCGGGACAAGTATTAATATAATTTTCTTGACATTGATTTATAAAGGTAGTAAGAAAAAATCAAAATTAAGTTTAAGATAGGAGATAGTATATGATTAATGTAGGAATTAATGGATTCGGGAGAATAGGGAGGCTTGTATTTAGAGCTTCAATGGATAATCCAGAGATAAACATCATAGGCATGAATGACATAACAGACGCAAAAACCCTTGCCCATTTACTTAAATATGATTCTACTTATGGAATACTTAAGGCTGATGTAAAGGCAAAAGATTCTGCCATAGTCGTTAATGGAAAGGAATATAAGGTATTTGCTATAAAAAATCCTGCTGACTTACCGTGGAAGGATTTAGGAGTAGATGTTGTAATTGAATCTACCGGGAAATTCAGGTCAAGAGATAAGGCAGCACTCCACCTTGATGCAGGCGCAAAAAAGGTGATTATCTCTGCCCCATCAAAGGGTGTGCCTGCTGATTGTGCAATAGTTATGGGTGTGAATGAACAAATCTATAACCCTTCTAAACATGATGTAATTGACAATGCTTCGTGTACCACAAATTGTTTTGCTCCTATGGTGAAAATATTAAATGATGCTTTCGGGATAGAAAGGGGATTTATGACGACCGACCATTCGTATACAAGTGACCAAAGGCTTCTTGATGCACCGCATAGAGATTTACGAAGAGCAAGGGCTGCTGCCCATTCTATGATTCCCACTACTACAGGTGCTGCAAAGGCAATCGGAATAGTTATTCCTGAAATGCAAGGGAAATTGGATGCAATGTCAATTAGAGTTCCAACTATTGATGGGGCTCTTACTGATTTTGTGTGTATTGTAAAAAAAGAAGTATCAGTGGAAGCAGTAAACAAGGTATTTAAAGAGGCATCAAAGAAGTATCCTAAATATTATGACTACCTTGAAGACCCACTTGTCTCTTGTGATATTATAGGGAATTCTCATTCTATGATTTTTGACCCATTTGAGACAAAAGTGATTGGCAATCTTGTTAAGGTCCTCGCTTGGTATGATAATGAATGGGGTTATTCAAATAGAGTTGTTGATTTGATTGAATGGATTACAAAGTAGACTTTGGGCTGCTGACAAAAAAGTAGTAGAAAATTATTAAATAGTTTTAGATTTTTGCGTAATTCGCTCGTTAGATAAGATATTTAATGAAGGAATCTGTCCGTGATATATTAATAATTAAGTTCACATTCATAAGTGCAAATAAATTAAACAGCACTTGGTTTCACAAGAGAGACTTTTTGATACAATTTATGAAAAATTATAGTTAATTTTTGGGAGTTATTGTAAATGAAAAAAAGATATTTTATCCTGATATTAATTATTTCATTATCGTTATTTTGTTTATCTGGAGATAAAAACGAGTCCTTAAAAGAAGCAAAATACTATGAGAAATTACCCGACAATTTAGTGAGATGCAACCTCTGTCCCAATAGATGTGTTTTAAGCGAAGGGCAAACTGGCATCTGTGGAGTGCGAAAAAATATAAAAGGAAAACTTTATTCTCTTGTCTATAACAAACCAGTAGCAGTCCACATTGACCCAATTGAGAAAAAACCGTTGTTCCATTTCTATCCTGGCACGCAAGTATTATCTATAGCTACTGTTGGCTGCAATATGCGTTGCAATTTCTGCCAGAACTGGGAAATCTCGCAATCCAGACCAAATGGGGTAAAAGCAATGCAAATGACTCCTCAAGAAGTTGTAAGTGCTGCTAAAAAATATAATTGTAAAAGCATTGCTTTCACTTATACAGAACCCACAATATTTTATGAGTATATGCTGGATATTGCTAAACTCGCCCATAGAGAGGGTATAAAAACCGTTTTTGTTACCTGCGGATATATTAATGAAAAGCCATTTCGTGAACTTTGCAAATATTTGGATGCGGCAAATATAGACCTGAAAGGCTTTTCAGATAAATTTTATTCAACCTATACAACAGCCACCTTACAACCTGTGCTAAATACATTGAAAATAGCCAAAGAAGAAGGACTTTATTTTGAAATTACAAATCTGGTTATACCTGAAGCAAATGATGACCCCAAAATTATACGAGAAATGTGCGAATGGATTAGAGATTCCCTTGGTGTTGACTACCCACTTCATTTCTCCCGCTTTTTCCCAAAATATAAACTTCTTAACCGTCCTCCGACCCCATTGAAAACACTTGAGATGGCAAGAGATATCGCTCTGGATGTAGGACTTAAATATGTTTATATTGGAAATATTTCTACAGATGCCGAAGATACATACTGTCCGAAATGTGGTAAAAAGATAATAGACCGTTCAGGCTATTTCATTGAATCAATGAATATAAAAGATGGCAAATGCAAATTTTGTGGAGAAGAAATATATGGAGTATGGAAGTAGAATAATGAACAATGAATAATGAATAATGAAAAAATTCGAAAAGAAAGAATGAGTAATAAACAGTATTAGATTATAAGTGTATCACAAAAAAAATAGTGAATGAGAAAGAATTAATTTTATACTTTGTTTCCTCTCGCTTTTCAGTAAGTAATATTTACAAAAATTAAGGACATTCAAAAAATGTTACTCATGTATCATAAAATACATCCTTCAAAACTTAATATTCAACATTCATTATTCAATATTTGAACAATGTCAACTAAATATAAAAAATGTTATAGTGCAAGTGACCATCCTTGCAAATTCGATATAAAACTTGACAGAATCAATTTGCTTATGGGTTTTTGAATTTGTATATAAATTATTTATCTATCATATTTGTTTATTTCTGTAAATGAATAACTATTGAAATAGAGAGGATGTATGTTTACAAAGGCTGAACTAAAAAAAGCAGTAGTTCGGAAATTTTCAAAAGACACTCACATTAAAAGAATAATTATATTTGGTTCTTTTCTAACCTCAACTAAACCCAATGATATGGATATTGCTATTTTTAGTGACAGTAATGAGGATTACTTATCTCTTGCAATGAGATATAGAAAAAAATTGAGAGATATTGCCCTAAAAATCCCTTTAGATATTATTCCTATAAGATACAACTATAATTATGAAAATCAGTTTTTGGATGAAATAAATAGTGGAGAAATCATTTATGAGAGAAGAGACTAAAATCTGGTTGAATTATGCCACTGAGAATTTCGAATCCGCGAAAGTTTTACTTGAGAGTCATCTTTATAATCCTTGTTTACAAAATATTCAACAAGCAATAGAAAAGTATTTAAAATTAATTTTTATTGAAAATTCAATCAAACTAAAAAGAACTCATAAAATTTTTGAACTTATTTCAAAACTTAAAGGATTAGATATTTTTATAGAAATCGATGAGGATGAAATTGATCTGATAGATTCAATCTATTTGCCATCTAAATATCCTGTTGGTGGTGCATTGCCAGATTTTATGCCGGATGAAAACATTTGTAAGAAATGTATAGAAATAGCAGAAAGAGTGAAGAAGGGCGTTAACAACTATATAAAAAACAAAAAATATTAGAAGTTAAGTACACCCAAAACAAGATAGTTACTAATCAATTTTCTGTACATTATAGAAGCGAAATCTATTCACATAACTATAAATGAAAATTCATTTTTACCCTATCTTCATTATAGTTGGCATAATTTCCGCAATTGGGCAGACCATTCTACTGCGGGAACTTATGGTTGAAGTGAATGGCAATGAAATTGTCTTTGCTATTTTTTTGTCACTCTGGCTTCTACTGGTTGCTCTGGGAACTCTGCTCAATAAGTTTATTAAAATCAAAAGAAACCTTAAAGAATACATCTACTTTCTACTTACACTCTTAATATTTATCACGCCTATTCAATTTCTTCTTATCAGGATTCTGGCAGATAAGTTCGCAGTAATCTCTGGACTTCTTATTGATATTCCATCACTAATAATTTTAGCTTTGATTATTTTGGCACCCGGCTGTCTCTTGATTGGCTTTTTGTTTCCACTTAATTGCAAACTGATTTCTAAAGTGAATAAGCCAGTTCATACTGTTTACATCCTTGAATGTATCGGAATGATTATTGGAGGGATTCTGTTTTTTGCTTTGATTTCCTTTCTTAGCAATTTTTCTATTCTATTATTGGCAGGCTTCCTAAGTTTTCTTAGTCTATTTCTTTTCTCTATAAAACGATTGTTTCTTTTTAGTGGAATTTTAATCTTGATTGCCATAATTTTTTCTAATGATATTTTTCAGACTAACTATGCAACACGCTACTCGCCCAATGAGTTAATTTCCACTCAAGATTCTAAATTTGGAAGATTTGATGTAACGGAAAGCGCACAGCAAAAAAATTATTATTGGAATGGCGTTCTCTTTGCTAATTCAGAAAATAAAAATTATGCAGAAGAAATGGTTAATTTCGTCTTGCTTCAACATCCCGCACCAAGAAAGATACTGCTTGTCGGAGGTCTGCTTAATGGATATTTACAAGAGATATTGAAAGATAAGTATGTCAAAGAAGTGGACTATCTTGAGTTGGAAAAAAATATAATCAAACAAAGCCTATTTTATAAAATGGGAGATGAAAAAGTCAAATTCATTCAGATGGATGCTGTCCGCTTTCTAAAAAGCATTCACAAAAAGTATGATATAATCTATATTGATTTTCCCGACCCATCCTCAATATTCCTGAACAGATTTTATACTCTTGAATTCTTTCAATTGCTGAAATCTCACCTCATCTCCGATGAAAGTATAGCAGCCATAACAGTCAGTAATGCAGAAAATTTTCTTTTACCTGAACTAGCTAAACTGAATGCTACAATAAATCAGACTTTCTCTGAGGCATTTGTCCCGCAAGGCAGGATTATTGTTATTCCAGCTGAGAAAAATATTTTCATCGGAAGTATTGGAACATACATTTCCAATAGTGTGGATAAACTCACAAAAAGAATGAAGCAGAGAAATAAAAGTGGAGTTTGGTTTAATCAAGCCCTTATCTTTGATACCTGCAACAAATTCCGTCTGGATAATTTTCAAAATGCAATAGCAGATGAAAGGGTTGCAATTAACGAGAATCTTTATCCACAAGCATATCTTTTTACTATCCAATTTTGGGCAAAACATTTAGACATAAGTTTTGAAAAAGTTATAAAAATCTTGAAAGATTACAAGATTTTGGTCTTTATTTTTGCTATATTTCTTATGCTTCTTATCACTTTTATTTTTAACAAAATTCAAAGCAGAAAATCGCTTTTTATATATGATGTTAATATCTTCTCCATAAGTTTTGTGGCTTTTGTAATGCAACTTATTCTTTTGAATATCTTCCAGATACAGTTTGGGTATGTGTACTTTGTCATTGCCATTTTTACAATTTCATTTATGTTGGGTTTGGCTCTCGGCTTTATTTCCGCGGAAAGAATAAAGATACCTATAGCCTATATTTTTATTTTTAATCTTGCTCTTATCTTATTGATTTATTTTATGGCAGGATGGTCCTTACCTGTTATCATTTATTTCTTATTTAACATCTTGGTGGCAGGTTTTGAGGGGATAATTCTTTCTAAAGTTTTGGCTGAGAAATATAGAAATGAACAGATTGCTTCAGGTGTATCATTTTATTTTCTGGATACTCTGGGTGCAACTTTTGGTGGACTATCAGTTGGCGTAATTTTCTTGCCTGTTTTCAGTATTAGAACAAATATTTTGTTTATTGGAGGTATTCTTTTATTTAATGTAATATTATTAAAATTCAAAGATTAAAAAGATTCAAAAATTAAAGAGATTAAGAGATTAGAATGTTAAATTTTTGTGAATCTTTACAAATTTTCCTAATCTTTACAAGTTTTTTAAATCTTTATGAATTTTTACAAATCTTTGAATCTTTATGAATCTTCGTAACATGGAGGTATATTATGACTAAAAAAATAATAATAATGTTAACATTAGGTTTACTTGTCTTTAATATTCTTTGGTCAGAAACCCGAGAACCGGCAGTAGCTGGACAATGGTATCCTGCCAATAAGAAAGAACTCGAAAAAATGCTTAATGGTTTTTTCAAAAATGTAAAATTGGATAAAGAGAAGCAAAAGATTACTCCATTTGGTATTCTATCGCCACACGCTGGTTATATCTTCTCAGGGCAGGTAGCTGCGTATGGATATTCACTTCTTAAAGACAAACATTATGATACAGTTATATTATTTGGACCAAGTCATCACTATAATACGGGCTATGTTTCAGCTTACGATGGGGACTATTATAAAACCCCTCTCGGTACTGTGCCAATTGACAAAGAAATAGTCTCTAAGATTTTAAAAGCAGACAAAAAATTTAAATTCCAGGAGTTTGTGCATCGCCCGGAGCACAGCATTGAAGCACAAGTCCCGTTTCTCCAGCACCAACTCAAAGATTTTAAAATAGTGCCGATTTTAGTCGCAACTAATGACTTACCACTTCTGGATAAGTTAGCTGAAACAATTATTAATATAATTGAGAAAAGCGATAAAAAAATCTTGTTAATTGCCAGCAGTGATATGTCTCATTATCATGATTATCAAACAGCTGTGAAAATGGACAGGCATACTATTGACCTTATTCAGAAGAAAAAGTGGGCTACTTTGCAGCAGGACATTTTCTCCAGAAAATCTGAATTGTGTGGCTATTTTGGTTTTTATGTATTCACAAAGGTTTTGCAGCACTTTGAATGTCCTCAAGGAGTCTTGCTGAAATATTCAAATTCTGGCGATGCAATGGGTGATACAACCTCTACAAGGGTGGTTGGGTATTGTTCTATTGTTTTTCCTAAAATTCCCACAACTGAATCAGAATTATCTCCATCTGATAAAGAATATCTCCTAAATTTAGCAAGACGCAGTATTGAATATTATCTGGATAATAAAGAAATAATAAAACCCGAAAAACCAGAATCCAAAATTTTGAACGAGGATAGAGCTGTTTTCGTTACTCTAACTAAAAATCATAATTTGCGAGGATGTATTGGTCAGTTGATAGCTCAGATGCCTTTTTATCAGGCGGTTGCAGAAATGGCTGTGTCAGCCGCATTTCAGGATTATCGTTTTAATCCAGTTAAGAGAAATGAACTAAAAAATATTTCAATTGAAATTTCAGTGATTACTCCAATGAAGAGGGTCAAGAGTATTGATGAAATAAAGATGGGGAGAGATGGTGTTTATATTAAGAAAGGTATGCGGACAGGAGTGTTTCTGCCGCAGGTAGCACAAGAAACCGGCTGGGATAAGA
>JAYEOL010000062.1:0-6756 GCA_034722995.1 Candidatus Cloacimonadota bacterium
TTACAATTATTTTCTTCATCTTCGGGGGTGTCATGGTCCACACCATGACACAAATGAATGACTGTCATGGAATGGTCCATTCTTCGTAGTCCCGATTCAATCGGGACGAAGGGTGAATCCCTGACAGCTCATCAAATATTAACCGAGCCGTCACGGACCATTCCGTGACGATCTTACAAATCCGTATCTACAAAAATAACAGAATGATCGTTATATTTATAGTTTCTTGCACTTGAGTATTTATAATCTTCAGGTTTTCCTACCAATTTGGCTTTTACAGGATTATTATGAATATACTGTAATTTTTCAAAGAAAAATTTCCTGCTTCTTATTATTACATCATCAAATCTTTCCTTCCAAAATTTCCTTTTTTGATCTCTATATTTTCTTGCATAAATCTCAAATACTTTAGCTAAATCTGAGTTATTACCTTTATCAATTTCATTAAGAATGTCCCAAGCAGAATATTTTTTCAAATCTCGCATTATATCCGATATGGAACCATATTTATTATCGGTTTGAACTATCCAATGAAAATGAGTAGGCATAATAACATATCCAAGAATTTTAAAATGGTATTTTGTTTTATAATGTTTTATATTTTCAATTAGTAAATCACAATATTTGCTCGATGTAAAAATTTTGGTAAAATTCACAACAGTTGTCGTAACAAAAAAACAATTCTCTTCTACGAAATTTTTTCTACCTCTTAGTCCCATTTTTCTGTCTTTTGATATAGTTTACATTGAGAATTTTCTGTTGTCAGGGAATGGTCCCTGACAGCTCCTTTTGTTTTTAGCTAGCTTAACTGAGTTCACCGAGTCGTCACGGACTATTCCATTTAACCGAGCCGTCACGGACCATTCCGTGACGAACTATATTCACCTGAATAGCTCGTTCGCTATGTAACACAGAAGACAGCATTGCAATTCCCTGTTCAGTAAAGGCAAAAGATAAATATTTGGCGTGTTCCCCTCTCTTTAAGGTGCCAATTTGGCTCCTTAAAGAATGGTATTCATCAAAAGTAAGTGAAAACATAAAATCTTTAGGAAATCGTTCTATATTCCTACGGACAGCTCGTTTCAACTGTTTCGTTTCCACTCCGTACAATTCTGCCAGGTCACTGTCCAGCATCACCTTCCTACCACGAATAAACAGGATTTTATTCATCAAAGATTCTACAGGAACCATGTTTTTAATTTGAATCCTCTAAAATTAATGCCTACTTTGTTTGAAACGCTGATGACGGCTCGTTTTTGCATTGATATCCTTTAAACAAATATAAACTAAAGTTTTAATTGGTTTAATTCTTAAGAAATTAAAGTAATGAATTTATTTCTTTTATGACCTCTTTAATATCATAATCTTCATAAACATATATAAGTTTACAATTATGTTTCTTACACAAAAACCTTTTTTGTTCATCAAGATTTTTCCGTTCCTCTAATGCTTCCTCTCCACCAAAATATTGAATAACTTTTTGGTGTTGGACTCCTTGATATTCAATACCAATATTCCTTTTAGGAAAATATATATCAAGATGTTGCCTATATAACCAAGTGGGTTTTCCATGTTGAATGATTTTTTCTTTAGGGAAAGCCTTGCAAAGTTTATAAAATAATTCTGTTTCCTCTATCCATCTTTCACCAATTTTATAAACACCTTTTTCTTCTCTAACTTTATTTTCACATTCCCTTACAATATTACATGCTTCAGTAATAATTCGTTTATATACTTTTTCAGTAATTTTTTTGTAATACAAAGGAATTCCTGTTATTCCAGGTATTCCTCTAAACATCCAAAAAGTTGCATCCCCCTTTCCTGTTGATTTTGCATACCAATTATTATTTTTTAATCTTCTATTTTTAAGTTTATAAGTAAAATATTTTATCAAGCTTCTTTCATGTATTTTATAAAATTCCTTAAGATATATATCCGATAATTGAGTTATTTCTATTACATGCTTCTTACCAAATTTTGTTAAAGAGTTATAATTTGTTTTATTTACAACATGTAATAACTCTTCACCATTTATCGAAGTATCTTTACATCTTGATTTAAAATTTATTGCATCTTCAATATTACAAAATCCATAAATTGTCTTTACTTCCCACGCATCATCGTAATTACCAATATATAAATATGCATCAAATAACCAACTTTGCAAGTAATGGGAGATTGAATAATATTTATCACCATACCCCATATCCATTTTTGCAAAATTAAGTAATAATTTATTTATATTTTTATCATTTATAAAATGTTTAATTATTGAATAAATATATACAAATAAATAACAAAGATTTCCTCTAATATCAACAATGATATTCTTTTCAAATTGTTCCTTCCAAAAATCATAAAATTCTTTTTGTTTATCTGAAGTATATTCTAATATTGGCCAATAACCCTTCCATTCTGGAACATATAATGATTTGTTTTTGTAATATACTAATTGAATATCTAAATTCTCTCCAATCTTTTTATAATGGATTTTATCCTTATTTAGATTAAACTCATCCCTTTTGTCAGTGTTTTCTATGAAAAATTTCACTTCTTTATAATTATTAAATCTATAAGTATGATTCGAACCTTTAATTGGACAGCCATAAATATCAAGATAATTTAAATTTTTCAAATCTATCAAAGGTTTTATACTTGTAACTTGTGTATTGCCGCAACCAATATTTTGTAAATTAATTAAATTTTTTAATGGTTCCAAGCTGCTGACTTGTGCATCTCTTATATTAATATATTCTAGTTTTTTTAGACTTCTTAATGGTTCTAAATCCTTAATTTTTGTTTCAGAGCAACTAAGCTTTTCTAAATTCTTCAAATTCTTTAATGGTTTTAAATCAGATATCATAGTACTAATAAATCTTAAACTTTTTAAATTTATTAAATTCTTTAATGGTTCTAAATCTGTAATTTTTGTGTAGGATAAATCAAGTCTTTCTAAATTAATCAAATATTTCAACGGCTCAATATCAGAAACTTCTGAACAATGACATTCAAGCCATTTTAAATTGATTAGATTTTTTAATGGTTCTAAATTAACAATTTTTTTACAAGATAACTGTATCATAACTAAATTTTTTAAATCTTTTATTGGTTCTAAATCAAATACATTGGAGTCATACAATCTTAAAAATTTTAATCTTTTTAAATTTCTTAATGGTTCTAAACTTGTAATTTTTGTATTATATACACCACACCAAAACTTTTTTAGATTCTTCAGCTCCCGCAAGGGTTCTAAAGTAGTAATTTTTTCATAACACTTAATTTCTTTTAACCTCAATATTTCATCAATATCAGAAAAAGTTAATTTGTCTTTATTCAAATGTCGTGAAAAAATAATTCTCCATTTTTTATTTAATGATTTCCAAAAATCTTTTTTTTCTTTTTCTAACATAATTCAAGTAATCAACTTATATTTCCATCTTATTAGATAATTTTGATATTTTAGTATCTTCCGAAAATATGAAAATTCTTATAGTTTATATTCCTTATAAATCAATTTAATTATTTCTTTTCCTTGAATTTTGTGTTCTTCTTTTTCCCTTACATTTTTAATCACATTTGACAAATTTCTAATCTCCATAACAAATAGATTATTTTTATTTCATCTTCTCATAGACTGTTTAATATAATCATTTATTGCTTTTATTTTAATTTTGGGTGAAGTATAATATTTCCCCACAGTATCCTTAACTAATATTTGTATCTTTTCTCTTCCATCTAATTTTTTTAGAGCATTTTGTAAATCGCATAAATTATACAATCCCTCAAATTTTCCTCCATATGAATTTAATTGATAGGGAAATCTCTTACTATTTTCAACATCAGCATTAATAATAGCAAGATATTTATTTTCCCCATTCTTCTTCGGAATTTTGATTTTTAAATCATCTATGTAACGAATGCTCTCCCCTTTATTTATTATCTCAACTAATAAAAGTGGGATAGGAGACTCTAATTTTCCCGTTGCACTTCTAAATAATCGTTGCTCACCAAATTTATAGTTTACTTTTACCTTACTCTGTTTCTTTTTTATAGAATTTACAATTTTCCATATTAATGAAATCGCTGAGATTACCACAGCAATAATAGCAATATAACCATAATTCATATTACATACTCAACTTTGTTTTGTTAACTTCAAATTTTAATAAATATTTTCAAAATATACATCAAAATTAATATTATAATTTTTATATAAAGTATTTTCTATTTCAAATTTCTATTTGGGAGATTATATATGACTATTGCCAAATAGCGTTTCATATGGATTCAAAATTACGAACCTATTCATTAGGAATTATTCATAAACAATCTTTATTACTTGATTAATATTCTGTTTATTTAATTCTTTTGGGGAGTCGTCATGGACCACTCCATGACGAACTTAATTATTCATACACTATCTTTACTACCTGATTTAATTTTTTATCTTTTAATTCTTTTTCTCTCCCATCCAAATATTTAACTTTTATATCAACAGGTTCTTTAGTTGGAAATCCAAAATACAATGTCTGACTATGCTGATTAGTGGTCCCTTTTCCACCTTGAACCTCTCTAATTTGTTTAAACTTATTTTGAATTATTTCAACTCGTGTACCAATAATTGGAGTATTTCCATTCTTATCCAAAACTTGAATTTCTAACCAATTTTGTCCTTCACTTTCATTTCTAAAAAGATGAATGCCTTCACCGCTGCAGACAAGTAAATCTAAATCTCCATCATTATCATAATCTGAAAATGCAGCTCCCCAAGAATTGAATGTTCTAACTCCAGCAAAATATGTAATATCAGTAAAAGTTTTATCACCATTATTTAGATAAAGATAGCTTCTACGGTTGGGATATATTGATGTAATAAATAGGTCAAGATAACTATCAGCATTCACATCTCCCCATGACGGGTCGCTGTGGCATTCATCGTAAGTTATGCCTGCTGATTCTCTGCTATCAATAAATTTTTCATGTTTCAAGTCATTAACAAATAGCATTGTCATATCAGAAAAATCTATAAATCTTGGATGAGCAAGGTTAGCACAAATCAAATCCATATCTCCGTCGTTGTCAAAATCTCCCCACTCAGAACCAATCGTATGTCCAAACCATTCATCAACATAATTTCCCTCAACTCCAACCTTTTCCCCTACATTTTCAAAGAATTTACCATTATTATTTTTCCATAAGAAATTCTTATCTAATCTGTAATTTGATACAAAGATATCAAGGTCACAATCATTATCAAAATCTCCCCAATTCACTCCCCTACCTGCCTGATTTTCATTAAATGGCGGAATGATATTCATTCTGGTTGTAACATTAGTGAATTGTCCATTGCCCGTATTATGAAACAGAAAATCAGGCTCACTATCAAGAACCTCCCATTGCTCATAATTTGCTAAATACAAATCGGGATAAAGGTCTCCATCAATATCTCCCCAGGCAGCACCTTCGGTTTGTAATGTGTCAGATAGAGGTGTGCTATCTGTAACATCTTTGAATGTTCCGTCTCCAAAATTTCTCCATAAAATATCCTCCTTTTTTATGCTCAATGATGGTGCAAAAAAATCCAGATAACCATCTCTATTAAAATCCGCCCAGATTCCACCGTTTGTATTCCCTTTTGAAATTCCTGCTTCCTCACTTACATCTGTATAAGTTCCATCTTGATTATTTCTCAAAAGAGTATTCCCATTTAATAAAATATCATCATACCCATCATTGTTATAATCTCCCCACGCTATTCTTGATTTTTTATATTGAGATAAATTAGCTTCGTCAGTTACATCAGTAAAAACAGGTCCCTTATACTTACCCCAAATTCTTGCAAATCTATCAAATTGATTTCCACCTTCAGAAAATTCCTTATAAACTTCACGAATGACTGAATCGGCTTTTGGTGTCCACCGATTCCGCTCGTCTCCCATTTTTACTGCTGTGAGTAAATCCTCAAATGCCAGAGCCTTTTGTTCAATCGCTTTTTCTGATTTACCCTTTAAATAGTAATATTTTGCTGTTAACTCATTTTTATCAACTTTTGCTAATTCTCCTAATACTTCATCGTATTTCTCGTTTTCAAAAAGAATTTGCGAAAGCGTAAAACGATATTCTGCGAGCCTTTCTGATTTGCTCTTCTTGCCCCAAAACTCAAAAACAGGTTTATCTTCAGAATTTTCAACCCGTTCAATTACATGTTTCATCTTTGTTTCATAAAAATACAGATTCTCTTTTAAATTCAGATAATACCGAGCAATCATATTAACCATTTTGGGAAAGTTTGAAAAGGTATTCTCTATGTAAGTAAGCACAGAATCCAGCTTTTCTTTTTCTCCAAGATTATCATAAGAAAAAAGTAAATATCTCCAGCCAAGAGCCGACCATTTATTCTTTTCATACTTTTGCAAAAACTTAATTAATCCTTCTGCTCGCAATGAATCATTTCGCATAACTGCATATTCAAAAGCTTTTTCCTGTGCTGACTGGTTTGCAATATTGGAAGTGGGGTATTTTGTAATAATTGTATCTAAAATCGCTTCTGCAGTGGAATCTTCCAATGCAGTTTCAAAAATATATTTAACTTGTAAGCGAAGGCTATCCGGTAAGTTCCTTTGTATAATAAGGTTTAGATATTTTTTTTCAGAATCCTGTATATCTTTTGGCTCAACTTCTTGTTTTAAACAGATTTTTAAAAATGCTTCATATCCATTCAAATTATCAGGTTCTTTTTCAATAAATTTTTCTGCA
>JAYEOL010000062.1:6856-9743 GCA_034722995.1 Candidatus Cloacimonadota bacterium
ACAAAATATCCCATATTCATTCTTGTGCCGAATCCATAACCCATTTTAAAATCGCTAAGTTTAGTTAACTTAAAATATTTTGTAGCACCAGAATGTTCTTGTTCTGCTGGACTATCATATTTACCCCATACATTTCCAATATCAGTAAAAACTGCTCCTCTAATATTTCTTATCCATATAGGCAAAGGGAATCCGAGTTTTAAATCCTCTATAAATGGATAACGAAATTCAAAACTACCAACAGCCATATTATATCCATAATATTCATAATCAAGATATCCTCTTAAATTATAGTAACCACCTAAAGTAAATTCATCTTTGTTCTTTCCTGTGCTTGAACCAAGTTGGAGTTGGGCAGCAAATTGATATTTTCTAGAAAGTGGGATATATTTACGAAAGTCTCCATAAAAATCCAAATAATTAGAGTGCTTGCCAAAACTCTTTTCACCTCCCAAACTAATTCTGGAACCTTTGATTGGACCTGTTAAACCCCAAAGTGCTGTATCGTGTATGAAAAACAATGCGGTTGTATAAATTGTAGATTCTTCTGAAAATGAAGGCATTTCATGCCAATCATTATTATCCCATATAAACTTTTCTATACTCCAGAATCTTAACATATTATAAAAATCAAACCGATTGAATTTATCAAGAGGATAGCTTATCAGAGTTTGTGCTCCAATATTTCTTTCCTTTATAAGCCCATCATACAATATGTTAGTATCCTGATCTCTCCAATAATTATAATAATAGTAATTATCAATTAGATGGAAAAGGCTAATCCCATAATCAATCCGCTTTTTTAGATAATAATAATTAACAATTATGTTACTTTCATCTATGGAACGATTTACATCAGTCATAATTTGAATATGGTGATTACCCAAAATATCACTTAAAGCAATCCATAGCTGGGCAGATAGACCATAACCCGTAGAATATCCAAGTCCACCATAAATAAGGTCTGGAGTAAAAAGAAGATGGTAATCTTCAATTTTTGGTTCTCTATTTTTTGTTGTATCAGGTTTGTCCTCCAAACTATCCTTTTTAGACAAATAATCAGAATTAAAAACAATTCTCTTTTTCGGAAAACCTCGCTTACTTGCTTTATAAAACCGTTTATAATCAGAAATGCCAAAAGATTTTTTGAATGAGAACTTATCTGTTTCCATTAATGGAGAATATTCATAAAACTCAAGGCTATCCAACGGGTTGCTATAAAGGTAAAGGTCCCAGCCTTTTTTATAAAATGCAGAAAAAACAAGATAATCATTTTCTTCGGTTATATCAGGAGAAAAACAACCACTCAAAACATCGGTGATCTGGGCAAATCCCCCTGATTTGTCGTTTGACATATTATATGCATAAATATTAGCTATACTATCTTTATAGGATGTGAAAATAATATACTTATTATCTGAGCTCCAGATTGGATATTGATTATCATAATTTTGATTAGTTACTGCAAGAACGCCATCTGAAGCTAAATTATAAATAAAAATGTTATAGAATAGATTAGAAAAAGTATATTTCCACTCGTCGGCCGGTTTCTCTCTAACTTTATCAACAAATCTTTCAGAAGAAAAGCAAATTTCTTTTCCGTCAGAAGACCATCTTGGATATCTATCATCAAAATAGTCATCTGTTAAACGGGAAATAGTTTTGCTTTTTAGATTGTAGATATACAAATCATTTTGAGCATCTTTCAAGCCCACAAGCACAATTTTATCACCAGAAGGAGAGACGTCTAATTCAAAAATTGCATCAAAATCCAATCTTATTCTATCTAACTCTTTACCAGTTTCTGAGCTACAGATTGAGATGACATCACCTTTAGATGTTTTTGCCACGAATGCAAACTTCTTGCCATCAGGAAAATAAGAGATAGAACTTTTCATATAATGAAAATCCTCAAATCTGCCAGAAACTCCACTTGAAATTAGTCTCTTGCTCTTATATATTCCAAGAGGAGAGATTTTATTAATACTCATATTATAAGATTTATCAGAAATATAAAGAATGTCGGTTCCATCTGGAGAAAAAGTTGGATCAATATTAATAGAGTTTTCACCTTTTTTATGATGAGTGATTCTGCCAAATTGCTCTATGGGTAAGCTCTTATTTATGATAAACTTGCTATATTTTTTCATCAAATATAGTCGCCATTGGTCTTCAAGGCTTTCCATAGAATATCCGAATGTTTTCTTTGCAGATTCATTTATACTTTTATATATCTTGAAATTATAAAGAAATTCAATAATTCCTCTTTTACCAAATTGTGATTCAAGAAACAATAAGAACGATTCCCCTTCCCTATATGCGTAATATCCATAAACTTCATCAAGAGGGACAATCTCATCATTTATAACTAAATCTAACATAAACATACCATTGTAATATGAATCGTGAATAGAACAGAATTCAGCTATTCCTTCAGAAAGCCATAAGGGCAAAGCAAAAAAAACTGCTGATGCAAAATTTTCAATACCCCGTCCTTGAAGAGCATAATAACAAAAAACATGTGTAAGCTCATGAATTACTGTTAACTCAAACCTTTTATATGAGCCATCAAAAGGGACAACCACGCGATTTTTTATGAATTCTGTAAATCCTCCGACTCCTTCATCAATAAGTTGATAGACAATATTTGTTTGTTGAAACTCATTATGAGAATTGTAAATAACTACAGGAACTCTATCTTCTATAGAATATTCAAATAGGTCTTGCAATTTATAATAAGCATTTTCAATAATTAATGCTGTTGTCTTTCCAATGAAATCTAAATTCTTTTCAAAATAAATATCAAAATGAGTGGTCTCCATTACTGACCAATTAATATCTTCATATTTGACTTTATTCTTACCGAATTCTAAAGCATTTAATGGAA
>JAYEOL010000063.1 GCA_034722995.1 Candidatus Cloacimonadota bacterium
GCACATCAGGAATCGTCACTTTGGAAGATGTGCTTGAAGAGATAGTTGGCGAGATTCTGGATGAGACTGATGTTGAAAAGATTGAGATAAAGAAAATCAGCAAAGACGAGTATCTCCTGGATGGTTCAGCTGATATTGATGAATTGAATAAGAGATTTGGCTTAGAAATTGATGATTCGTTTGATAGTTTTTCAGGATTTCTCTATCATCTTTTTGAAGGAATTCCTGAACAGAATGAAACAAAAATTTTTAAAGAGAAGTTTCAGTTCTTTATTGAGAAATTAGACGGACAACGTATAAGTTCTGTCAAAATGAAAATTCTGGGAAATAATGTTGAAGCATAAACTTTTCATCTTACTATTTTTCTTAATTTTTAATAACTGCAAATCAGAAGTTATAGAAAGGTTAAATATAACAATAAGCTATCTATCTTTACCAACAGCTACAGCTGAAATAGATTTAGAAAAAAGAGATTCAACACAAATTATTTCTGCAAACGCTTCTTCTAAGGGCATTGTTAATGCTATCTATAAAATTGATAATAAATATATTTCCATTTGTGATTTGAGTTTTCTGCCCATAACCTATGAAAAGGAGATTTTCCAGAAAAATTTTCAAGGGAATAAAATAGTGGAATTCAAATCCGATAAGTCTGTAGCGAAAATCATTAATTTAATAAATGAGAATGAAATAAGTTATCCAATACCCTGTCATACCTATGACATATTTTCTTTACTTTTTGAAATTAGAGATTTGCTTCCCGTTGAAGATAGCTCTTTTTACTGCCTTGCGAATTACAATATATGGAATGTACAAATCAAATTATCGGGCAAGGAATTTTTAGCGTTTAAAAATAAGAAAAAAGAATGTTTAAAATATGTAATGAAATTTGAAAAGATATTTGATAATAATATTAATTCACGGACTGATATTTTAACAGGCAATCTTTTTAAGAAAAAGAGCCGCCTTATCTTTTGGTTTTCTGATGATGAATATCATATTCCATTAAAAGCACAATATGTAATGTTTCCCTTTAGTGTTTATTGGCATTTGATAAGTTACTGGCACAAATAACATAACAATCATGCGAAGGTTCACAATATTTGTGGATTACACGATTATCCCCTAAAAACTTGATATTCAAATTGTAAGGAGCCGTCAGGGATTCATCCTTCGCAGTAGCAATTCTACTGCTACGAAGAATGGACCATTCCCTGACGGTAGCAGAAGACCTTCTAGGCATTAAAACCTTGAAGGTTTTTTTTATGAAGTTAAAATATTTACAACCTGTTGTATTTTAAAACTTGACATATAAAGTATTTATAAAGTTTTTATAATATTATGAAAATCAAATTCAGAACTCTTCTTATTATTTGGATAGTTGTAATGTTTACAGTTTCTTCTATTCCAGACTTGCAATTAATTCCCAAATGGCATCTGACATGGAAAGATAAGGTTGCTCATATTGCAGAGTATGCTATTTTAGCTTTGTTATTTCTGCTTATGTTTAAACAGGAAAATAGGATTGCAAATCGCAAAAGAAGATTATTAACCGTTTTGTGCTTTGGTTTATTGCTATCTGTGATTGATGAACTGCATCAACTTTTTATTCCAGGTAGGTCAACAGATTTTTTGGATATTGTGGCAGATTTTTTGGGAATAGTTGTAATGGCGTTTATATTTGATAAAATTCAAAATCGTAGATTGAAATTAGAATTGGAGAGGAATGGATGAATTATCAAGCGCCAAGAGGCACTTACGATATTTTGCCAGATGAAATCTATAAATGGCATTATTTAGAAGATATTGTTCGCAAGAATGCAAAACTTTTCAATTATAGAGAGATAAGATTTCCTATTTTTGAGCGATTGGAAGTTTTTCAGCGAGGCGTGGGCGAGAGCACAGATATAGTTGAAAAAGAGATGTATGTTTTTAAGGACAAAAAAGGACGCACCTTTGCCCTTCGTCCTGAAGGAACAGCTTCAATAGTTAGAGCATACATTGAGCACAATTTAAGAGCTTCTCGAAAAAATCCTTCAAGAATTTTCTATTTAGGACCTATGTTTAGATACTCAAGACCCCAGAAAGGTCGTTATAGACAGTTCTATCAGTTTGGTTTAGAATACATTGGAAATCCACAACCAATAGCAGATGCTGAGATTATTGCTCTTGGCATGAAAATCTATCAAGATGCAAAAGTGGCTAATGTAAAGTTAGAAATTAACAGTGTAGGATGCCCGATTTGCAGGAAAGAATATAATATAATCCTTAAGAAATTTTTACTAAGAAATAAAGAGTTATATTGTTCTGATTGTCAGTGCAGAATGGAGGTCAATCCTCTGCGTGTTTTTGATTGCAAAAAGGAATCCTGCCAGAATTTGTTAAAGGACGCTCCACGAATGATGGATAACCTTTGTCACGATTGTGCTAAACATTTTAAAGATGTGCTTGATTTACTAAAAGAAATGAATGTAAAGTATAAAGTAAATCCTAACATAGTTAGGGGTTTAGATTACTATACTCGCACAGCATTTGAATACAAAATTGACTATCTCGGGGCTCAGGATGAAATAGGTGGTGGTGGAAGGTATGATAACTTAATTGAATACCTTGGCGGGAAGCCAACACCTGCTGTAGGACTGTCTGGCGGTCTGGAAAGAGTTATACTCTCTCTTAATAAAGCAAAGGTGCAGATTCCAAAAGAAGATAGTCTAGATGTTTTTATTATTCCCCTAGACTTTGAATTTCTTACACAATCAATCCATTTACAGCAAGAACTTCATCAGAAAAATATATCTGTTATTATTGCAGATACTCAAACCTCATTAAAAAATAATCTGAAATATTGTGATAAGAATGATGTCAAATTTGCCATTATTATTGGAGAAGATGAAATTAAATCAGGTAAGTTTGTAGTAAAGGATATCAGCAGGAAAACCCAGGAGATGATTCCATTTGATGAGGTGGTGGAGTTTATATTAAATTGTATATGAAAGATTACTTTTAAAAGTGCTGGCCTGCCTTGGGTCCCGATAAATCGCCCGTCTGGGCGTCGAGCCTGAGGAGACGGAAAAGAATGTAAATAATGTTTGATAAAGATATTAAAAGAATAAAGAAGAGAATTATCTCTATACTAAAGCGGTATGATGTTGTGCATGCAGGGATATTTGGCTCATTTGCAAGAGGAGAGATGAGAAAGTATAGTGATATAGATATTCTGATAGAGTTCAGAGGAGAAAAAAGTCTGCTTGACCTTGTGGGCCTAAAATTGGAGTTGGAGGAGAATTTGGGGAGACGGGTGGATGTGGTTGAATATTCTACCATTCATCCTCGTCTAAAAGCCGCAATCTTAAAAGAGCAGATTACAGTGCTATGAAAAAAGAGATACAAATTTTCATTGAAGATATCTTAGAAAGTATTAAGAAAATTGAAGAATATACCTATAGTATGAAAAAGAAAGAGTTTCTTCTGAATAGTCAGGCTCAGGATTCTGTAATAAGGAGATTAGAAATTATAGGAGAGGCTGTAAAGAATATATCACAAGATTTCAGAAATGAATATTCAGACATTCCCTGGAAACAAATTGCAGGGATGCGGGATGTCTTAATTCATGGATATTTTGGGGTAAATATGGAAAGAGTTTGGGTAGTTGTGAAACGAGACTTACCTCATCTGAAATTTCACATTACAAACATTCTAAATAAATTAAGCCAAAGATAAAAGAAGGCAAAATGTTTGATTTATTAGAAGATACAAAGAGAACTGATTACTCCGCAGAACTGGATGTAAATGATGCTGGCAGAGAAGTAACACTTATGGGCTGGGTGCATCGCCGCCGTGATATGGGAAATCTGATTTTTATTGACCTACGCGATGTTTCCGGAATTATACAGGTTGTTTTCAATCCTATTAATGGGACACAACTTCACGCAAAAGCTCATAGATTGCGAAATGAGTTTGTAATTGCAGTTAAAGGAGAGATTGCTCTTCGGCCCAAAGATATGATAAATCCAGAATTGAAAACAGGTGAGATAGAAATCTCTGCACATAAATTAAAAATCCTAAATGACTCACAGCCATTGCCAGTCCAGATAAATGAAAACATTCTTCCGGATGAGGACCTCAGACTTAAGTATCGTTACCTTGATTTGCGTAGACCAGAACTTCAACAGAAGATTATTTTAAGGCACAAAATTATTTTAGCAATGAGAAATTTTCTGGCAAAGCATCATTTTTATGAAATAGAAACCCCACTTTTGATGCGTAGTACACCAGAAGGGGCAAGGGACTATTTGGTTCCAAGCAGAATTTATCCCAGTAAATTTTTCGCACTCCCACAATCCCCTCAGATTTACAAGCAACTTTTGATGATTAGTGGTTTTGACCGATATTTTCAGATTGCACATTGTTTCCGTGATGAAGATTTGCGAGCTGACCGTCAACCAGAATTTACACAATTAGACCTTGAAATGAGTTTTGCAACTCAGGAAGATATTTTTCAGATTACTGAAAAAATGTTTAAAGAAATTTTTAAAAAGATGTTGGATATTGAATTATCAATTCCCTTTCCAAGAATAAACTATAAACAAGCTATGCTGAAATATGGAACGGACAAACCAGATTTACGATTCGGTCTGGAAATTAAAGATTTATCCGAAATACTTAAAGATTCAAATTTTAAAATATTTTCTAATACAATTAGTAATGGTGGATGCGTTAGAGCAATTAATGCAAAAGGATGTGGAAATTTTTCAAGAAAAGAGATTAATAAGATGGAAGAACTTGCAAAGCATCTGGGTGGAAAAGGTCTTGCAACAATGCGATTTGCAGACGGAAAACTTCAATCAAATATTGAAAAATTCTTTTCTGAAGAGACAAAAAAGAAAATCTGTGAAAAAATGAAAGCTGAAGAGGAAGATTTGCTGCTCTTTGTGGCTGACAAAGAAAAGATGGTTTGTAAAGTTTTGGGAGGACTTAGAAATTATATGGCTAATAAACTTAGTCTGATTGTTGAATCAAAATTTAATTTCTTGTGGGTTACTGATTTCCCATTATTTGAATGGAATGAGGAAAAAAATTGTTGGGAAACTGCGCATCATATGTTTACAATGCCTAAAGAAGAGCATATAAAGTATCTGGATGAGCCAGAAAATTATGGAAAGATTGTTGGTCAACTTTATGACCTCGTTTGCAATGGAGTAGAACTTTCTTCTGGAAGTATAAGATGTCATCGTGTAGATATTCAAAAGAAAATTTTCAAAGTGATTGGTATTGAAGGTGAAGAGTTGGAAAAACGATTCGGATTTTTCCTGAAAGCATTTCAATATGGAACCCCTCCTCACGGCGGTATTGCTCCTGGAATTGACAGAATAGTAATGCTTATGACCGGAGCAGATTCTATTCGCGATGTAATTGCATTTCCCAAATCATTAAAAGCAGTTGATTTGATGAGTGAATCCCCTTCTGAAGTGGGTGAGAAGCAGCTAAAAGACCTGGGAATTAAATTGCTCAAAGAATAGTTTTTTAGCCAAAATTGGATGTATAAATCACCTAAATTCCTAACAATTATATCTTTATTAATTATAACCTCACTTGGCTTTGCTACAAAATTTTATCACGGTATTTATGCGAATTGGGTAAATAATTCATTAGGTAGTATATTCTACGAGATTTTTTGGTGTCTGATTATCTTTTTTATATTCTCCAGACTTTCGCCTTTTAGGATTGCTATAGTCGTTTTTATTGTAACATCTGCTTTAGAGTTTACACAATTATGTAAGGCACCATTTTTAGAGACAATTCGTACGAATTTTATTGGTAGAACGCTAATAGGAACGTCGTTTACATGGACTGATTTTCCTTATTATTTAATTGGTTGTATATTGGCTTATTTTTTGATGAATTCTATTCTGAAGAAAGCGAAGTAGCACAGGCTTCCAAGCCTGTGTATTATTTAACAACCAAGCCTGTGTATTATTTAACAACCAAGCCTGTGTATTATTTAACAACCAAGCCTGTGTCATTAACGACCTTGGTCGGTCTCGGCCAGTCTTGGCTAGGCCAAGCCTAGACAGGCGCCCAGACGGAAAGGTCGTTTTACTTTTCAGTGATAGCCGCAATTCCCGGTAGTTTTTTGCCTGCCAAAAATTCTAAGGAAGCACCTCCACCAGTTGAAATATGAGTGATTCTATCTGATAAGCCAAATTGTTCAATTGCTGATGCGGAATCGCCACCGCCAACAATCGTTGTGCCTTCGCACTTAGCTATCGCTTCAGCAATTCCTCTGGTTCCAGCAGAAAAATTTTCCATCTCAAAAACTCCCATCGGACCGTTCCAGACGACTGTTTTTGACTGCAAAGTTATTTTTCTAAAGATTTCAACTGTTCTTTCCCCAATATCCAAACCGAGCCAATCCTTTGGAATTTCTGATACTAAGACAGTTTTAAATTTAGTGTCATTTTTAAATTCTTTCGCAATAATCGTATCTTTTGGAAGAATAAATTGGACTTTTTTTCTTCTCGCCCGTTGCATTAAACGTTTTGCCAGTTCAAGTTTGTCTTCCTCAACTAATGATTTTCCGACAGAAAAACCTTCTGCTTTCAGAAAGGTGAACATCATCGCACCACCAATGAGGATATTATCCGCTTTATCAAGAAGATTGTTAATCAATTCTATCTTACCCGATACTTTAACCCCCCCAAGTACTGATGTAAAAGGACGTTCTGGATTTGCCAGAGATTTGCCTAAATATCTAATCTCCTTTTCTATTAGAAATCCAACAGCTGATGGAAGATATTGTGCAATTCCAACATTTGAAGCGTGAGACCGATGCGCAGTTCCAAAAGCATCGTTAATAAATACTTCTCCAAAACTGGCTAATTCTCTTGCAAATTCAGAGTCATTCTTTTTTTCTTCAGGATGAAAACGAGTATTTTCCAAAAGAGTAACATCTCCAGCTTTCATTCTTTTTACCGCATTTTTAACATCATTACCAATACAATCATTCATTATTTTTACATCTTTTTGCAACAACTGGGAAAGCCTTTTTGCCACTGGTTTCAGACTTAATTCTGGCACAATTTTTCCCTTGGGCCTACCAAGATGTGAGAGTAAAATTATACCTGCATTTTTATCTAATAAATATTTAATTGTTGGCAGAACCGCAACTATTCTCGCATCATTTGCAACCTCTAATCTATCATTCAATGGAACATTAAAATCAACCCTAACTACAACTTTCTTGTTGGTTACCTCAATCTCTTCTAATCCTATCTTCTTCATCTAAAACTCCCAATAAATTTTGTTTGTATAAAAAAGATAGGTTTATCTGAGTCAATTTTTTTTGAGGTATAAATGCTTTATTTCAACGAAATCATATATATTGTATCCTAATATTTGAATTAACCTAAAAGTTATATGTATTTAGAAAGTTTTTAAACAGTTAATTTAGTATAGGTTAATTTTTAAAAATATTGACAGTTTAATAGAGTATTAGTATTTTTATTAATGAATAAGGCTGAGATAAAAAATCCAAGCAAATTAGTAAATTCTATCAATTTCCTATTCTTTTTCAGCAATCCGCTTTTTTAAAAAGCAAACATTTATAAAAAGTTTACGAGGAGATATAATATGAAATGGCAGAACGAGTTAAGAAATAACATAGCATCAATAGAACAGTTACAAAAGTATATACAAATAACTAATAGAAAAAAGAAAAGGTTAAAAAGAGTAATTAAAAGACACCCAATGAGTGTCTCTCAATACTATTTATCACTTATTGATTGGCACAATCCTGAAGACCCTTTAAGGAAAATGGTAATCCCCTCAGTTGAAGAATTGAATCTTTCTGGCTCGTATGATACAAGTGGTGAATATGATAATACAAAGCTTATTGGACTTCAACATAAATACTCTCAAACAGCACTAATCTTGGCTACGAATAGATGTGCTTCATATTGCAGATTTTGCTTTCGAAAAAGAATGATTGGGTTACCTTCAGAAGAAATACTCCATAAATTTAGCATAGCAGTTAAATATATTGAAGAACATAAGGAAATTAACAATGTGCTTATAAGCGGTGGTGACCCACTTGTATTATCAACAAGAATAATAGCAAAATTTTTAGAGAAACTATCTTATATTCCTCATTTGAATTTCATAAGATTTGGCAGTAAGGTGCCTGTATATTTACCTAACCGAATTATTGAAGATGAAGAGCTTGGAAAATTATTTAAAAAATATTCATTACCAGATAGAAGAATATATGTAGTCACTCAGATAGACCATCCACGAGAAATTACAACTCAATCAATTTTTGCTATAAACAAGTTACTGAAATCTGGAGTTATTTTAAATAACCAAACTGTACTTATGAAAGGTGTTAATGATGCCCCTAATACCTTAGCTGAGTTGCAAAATAGATTGGTTAGTATAGGTGTCAATCCTTATTATGTCTTTCAATGCAGACCTGTTAAGAGAGTTAAACACTTCTTCCAATTACCTTTATACAAAGGGTATAAAATAGTTGAACAAGCTAAAACTATGCTTAACGGGCATAGCAAACGGTTCAAATATGTAATGTCACATAGAACAGGAAAAATAGAAATTATTGGTATTATGGGGGACGAAATATACTTTAAATACCACCAAGCAAAAGACCCAAGAAATTATGGAAGATTCTTTAAGAAAAAACTTAATAAAACAGCTGGATGGTTAGATGAATTAAATTGATTTTTTTGTTGGAAAAAAATAGGGTAAATTCTTGACAATAGAGAGGGAGCATCAAAAAAGAGAAAAAAATTAGATCGGAGAATGCAAAATTAATAGAGGATTAATTAGTTTAGTCTTTTATCAGCAGAAATGTAGTAATTATACAATCGTGCTTTACATCTCAAGAAATACAATCAATTGTAAGTAAAAAAATAACTGTAATTTGTGGAGGCATAATGTCTATTTCAATTTCACCTGAGGGCAGAAAATTTAAATTTCCAACCCCAGAAGAAAACAGAAAAGAGATAGAGAAATTAAAGAAAATATCGGAAAAACAGAGAGGACTTGGAAGAAAAATAGTAGTAGTTCAAGGAATGGGATTTGTTGGCTGCGTTATGGCAGCAGTTGTTGCAGATGCTGAAAATAGCAATGGAAATCCATATTATTTTGTTCACGGTCATCAGCGGGTTTCCAGACGCTCATTTTGGAAAATTCCAATTATAAATAATGGTGAGTCACCAGTTCATGCAAAAGACCCTGAGATAAATAAAATCTTTCCAAGATGCGTAAAAGAAAAGAAAACATTGCGAGCAACATGGAGTAATTATGCATACAAATTAGCTGATATTGTAGTTGTAGATATTCAGTTAGATGCAACCAAACCAGATTTTGGGAATGCTGCCACAGGTTATTGTGACTTGTCAGCTTTTAAATCAGGAATGCAAGTAGTTGGAAAGAATATTTCTCCAGAATGTTTAATATTAGTGGAAACTACCGTTCCGCCCGGAACTTGTGAACAAATTGTAAAGCCAGTAATAGAAGATGAATTCAAGAAAAGAGGAATTAATATTGATAAAAATCCTCCACTTGTTGCACATTCTTACGAAAGAGTAATGCCTGGTAAAAAATATGTTAAGTCTATCAGGAATTTCTGGCGTACTTTTTCTGGTGTGAATGAAAAAAGTGCTGATATGGCTGAAAATTTTCTAAATAATGTTTTAGACACAGAACATTACCCACTTTACCGTCTTGACAACACGAATGCTTCTGAGCTTGCAAAGGTTTTGGAAAATTCCTATCGTGCCACAAATATTGCAATGATGCTTGAATGGGCAAAAATGGCTGAAAAGATAGGAGTTAACCTATTTGAAGTTATAAAATCAATAAAAGTTAGGAAAGGTACGCATGATAATATGCGTAGACCCAGTTTGGGTGTTGGAGGATACTGTCTTACAAAGGACCCTGTTTTGGCAAATTGGGCAGCAGGTGATTTGTTTGGATTAGATGAAAAACTTCCTATGGCTATTCACTCTGTAGATATTAACGATACAATGCCTACTCATACTATTAAACTGATTGATAAAGTGTTTCCAAGAATATCTGATAAGAGGATAACTATTCTTGGTGTATCCTACCTTGAAGATGTGGGTGATACACGTCACTCTCCTTCAAAAATTCTTTGGGAACGATTGATAGCAAAAGATGCTGTTGTTTCCGTTCATGACCCGTTTGTGGAAACCTGGCATGAAGTAGGAAATATGAGAGTTGAGAAGAATATTAAAAAATCTTTATCTGATGCTGAGATTGTTATTTTTGCTGTTGGTCACAAATCTTATCTTGATTTAAAACCAGAAGAAGTTGTAAAAGCATGTGGAAAATCTCCTTTGATAATTGATTGCTCAGATTTTCTCACTGACGAAAAAATCATAAATTATCTGAAACTTGGCTGCGAAGTCAAAGGCGTTGGTAAAGGACATATTGAAAGATTAAAGGCAAAAGGTAAAAGTGTAGCACAAGCGTTCTCGCTTGTGTCTGATATATCTAAATAATCGCCAATAATATAAAGGAAAAAGGAAAAAGGTAACACGGGACTCTGTCCCGTCTGTATTGAGCACGAAAACAGGCAAATCCTGTTAGATCAGTTGGCAAGTGTATTGGGTAGAATAATGAATAACGGATGTTGAGTGCCTGCCCCGACTCTGTCGGGGTGAGTGATGAAAAGATTGTTAAGGAATTATCTGTGCTATACCACTGAATTCAAATAATATAAAAATGAAACGGATAAAATATCACCCGATTTTAGAGATAAAAGAAAAGAAGGAAATCCCATTTTACTGGAATGGCAAGAAACTTTTTGCCTATGAAGGTGAGATGATTGCCTCTGCCTTAATAGCAAACGGTATTTATGTTTTTGGCCATCATCCAAAAGATGATAGTCCGCAGGGAATATTTTGTGCAAATGGACAATGTGCTCAATGCGCTGTTATTGCAAATGGACTTCCTGTGAAATCTTGTATGACCTCAGTTCAAAAAAATATGATTGTGCAAAGTTGTGAAGGATTACCCAAGTTACCTGATATTACCGAACCCCCAATATTTGAATCTATTAAAGAGATAGAAACTGAGGTTTTAATTATTGGTGGTGGACCTTCTGGACTATCTGCTGCGATAGAGCTGTCAAAACATAATGTACCATTAATTCTTGTTGATGACAAATCAGAATTGGGCGGGAAACTTGTTTTACAGACTCACAAATTTTTTGGGTCAATAAAAGATTGTTATGCAGGAACACGAGGGATTGAAATCGCTAAGATTTTAGCTAAAGAATTAAAGAATTATCATTCTGCAAAAGTGTGGACAGATAGTATCGTTCTGTTTATATTTAGTGACCAAAAAGTTGGAATTCTAAGAGATAATAAATATTTTCTTATAGCACCGAAAGTAATATTAAATGCTACTGGGGCAAGAGAAAAAATGCTGGCATTTCCAGGAAACACTTTGCCCGGAGTTTATGGTGCTGGTGCTTTTCAAACTTTAGTTAATCGTGATTTAGTTTTGCCATCTGAAAGGATATTCATAATCGGTGGGGGAAATGTTGGACTGATTGCAGGCTATCATGCCTTCCAAGCAGGAATCGCGGTAGTGGGATTAGCAGAAGCTTTACCACAATGTGGTGGTTACAAAGTTCACGAAGATAAATTAAAGCGTTTAGGTGTACCCATTTACACATCCCATACCATAATTTCTGCAAATGGCAAAGATAGAGTTGAGTCTGTTACCATTGCCAAAGTTAATAAGGATTTTAATTATTTGGTAGGAACTGAAAAGACAATAGAATGTGATACAATTCTTATTGCAGTTGGTTTGGATTCTATTAATGAGTTTCAGAAAGAAGCTGAAGAAGCCAACATGTCTGTTTATTCAACAGGCGATGCAAAAGAGATTGCAGAAGCATCTTCAGCTATGTTCAATGGAAAAATAGCAGGCATAAAAATTGCTAAAAAGTTAGGCAAATGTAAAATAGATATTCCGGACGAGTGGACCAGGAAAGCAGAGATTTTAAAAAGTCCGCCTGGGAAAATTCATCCATATATAATTCCTAAAAAAGAATCTGGAGTATTTCCAGTATTACATTGTATTCAAGAAATTCCTTGTAATCCCTGTATCTCTGTGTGTCCATTAAATTCTATAAAAATTGAAGGTGATGGCTTACTGGGTATTCCAAAATTTAAAGGAGAATGTTCAGGATGTGGACAATGTCTTACAATTTGTCCTGCTCTTGCCATAACATTAGTAGATTATCGTAAAGATAAAGAATATCCCAGGGTGTCAATTCCTTATGAAGTTCAGAATCATCCAATAAAAATTGGAGACCAAATAAAAGCCGTTGATATAGAGGGTAATTTATTAGGCAATCTTGAAGTTGTAAAAATTCGGAATACAAAAACAAAAACTCAGATTATTCAAGTGAAATCGCAAAAAAGTATAGCTAAAAGAATTGCTGGAATAAGAATTCAAGATTTAGAGATTTCAAAGCCATTGGAAAAACCGATAATTCCCAAGATTGATGATGATGTGATTGTATGCCGTTGTGAACGAGTTACTGCTGGGGAGATTCGCAAATGGATAAGAAAGGGTGTAACAGATATGAATCAGCTGAAGCAGATAACGCGTGCCGGAATGGGAGCTTGCGGCTCAAAGACCTGCGAAAGTCTTATTCTAAAAATGTATATAGAAGAAGGTTATAGTTTGGCTCAGATTATGAGAAACACAAAGAGACCTTTATTTATTGAGGTTCCACTTGGAACTTTTTCAAATATGGAATAGCACACTGATGACTCTGATAAAACAGATTGACACAGAAAATGAAAAAATGTTTAAATTTTGTGTTTTTTGTAGTGAATAAGAAATATGAAAAAAAATTATGATGTAATTATTATTGGTGCAGGCTCAGTTGGTGTTCCAATAGCACTATCCCTGGCTGAGGAGAAATTTAGTGTTTTAGTTATTGATAAATTACCTTCACCTGGACAGGGACAGAATAAAAAGGCAATTGGTGGAATTCGTGCCACTCATTCTGATAAAGCAAAAATTCATATCTCTTTGGAATCTATTGAGATTTTTTCTGCATGGAAAGCGAAATATGGCGATGACATAGAGTGGCAGGCAAATGGATATTCCTTTCCTGCTTATACGGATGAGCATGAGAAAATGCTTAAAGACCTTCTCAAAATACAAAAAAATTTTGGCTTGAATATAGATTGGATTTCTTCTGATGAATATTTAGAATTAGTGCCAGGAATCTGTAAAGAAAATCTACACGGTTCAACCTTTTCACCAGAAGATGGAAGTGCATCACCACTTTTATCTTTGAATGCTTTTTATTTCAAAAGCAAAGAATTTGGTGCTGAATATCATTTTAATGAAGAGGTTATTAGCACTAAAAATGAAAATAGTAAAATTAGCAGTATTGTGACAAATAGGGGAGAGTACAATTGCGAAATATTAATAAATGCTGCTGGAAATAACGCTAAAGAAATTGGCGAAATGGCTGGCGTAAAAATTCCAGTTCAACCCGATAGTCATGAAGGAGGCATTACTGAGCCTGTACAAAGATTTTTTAAACCAATGGTTGTAGATTTGCGACCGGGTCTGGATTCCCAGAATTATTACTTTTATCAAAATACAGAAGGACAGGTTGTTTTTTGTATCACTCCAGAGCCACCAATTGAAGGAACAGACAGCCGTTCTACATCAGTTTATCTGCCACAGGTATCCAGACGAATGATTGAATTATTTCCAAAATTAAAGAATATAAAAGTAAGACGAACCTGGCGAGGACAATATCCCGCAACACCAGACGGATTTCCAATTATTGGTAAAACAGAAATAGAAGGTTTTGTCCTTGCTGTAGGAATGTGTGGTCAGGGATTTATGCTTGGTCCTGGAATTGGTAAATTAATTGCAAGGTTAATGACAAACAATCTTTCAAAAGATGATAATGATAATTTAAATTCATTAAATTTATACAGAAATTTTGGTGAAGAAGAGAAGTTTAAATAAGTATAAATTTAGAATAATATTTGATAAATAACAGCTCAGAAACAAACCTTTTTTTTCTAACTAACTGATATTCAATAACTTTCAGAAATTTTACTTATACACTTTGTCAAAAAGTAAAGAAATTTAGTAACTTGCGAATATTGTGCACATTACAAGAAATGGAGTCCCGCGAAACACATTTATCCACAAGTTATACACAAAAAAATTTATCGTATTATTGCTAATTTTAGAACATCAGTTCTACTGCCAGTTTTAAGCAGACAGAAGTATATTCCAGAAGCAATATTTACTTCTACAAATTCTATCAAGCAGGTTGAATATTTTTCACAAGAGCATTCTAATTTTTGCACAAGTTCACCGCCAAAATTATAGATAAAAATTTCTGCTTTTCCGGAATTAACTGTTGAAAAGATAAATTTTCCGGCTTCAGCATTACTTACAAGATAAGGATTAGGAAAGAATTTGAAAACAGATTCATCTGAAATAATTGCAGTTTTCCAAACACAAGATTTATTTTCAAATTCATCTATTGCTGTTAATATAAAATTATAAGTTCCTGAAGGTAAGGTTGTTATGTAATTTTGAGAATAAATATAAGTTGAATCATGAATCGGTATATATAAACTATCATGACCAGGATTATATTGGATTGTGTACTTTATAAACGATGGGTCAATTGCGTGCCATAAAAATTGGACTAAATTTTTTTGCGATATGATTGAAAAATTTGTAATAAACGGAGCTTGATTGTCGTCATCAAGGTAAAAGTTTAGAAATCTATCCCAGCGAGTTACTTGCACGAAAGAGAGTTGATAATATCCTCGGTCTAGCCAATTGCTAAAAAATCTAATTGAAGATTGTGGAAAATAAATTGACATTCTGCCAATGTCTGATACAATTTCGTTATTATATACTGCGATAGAATGAACAATCATGGAATCAATAGCAGATAACATTTCGTTAGAAGGTTCCTGAAATTCTTCATAATTTTTGAGTTCTGAAAAAAATTGATATATATCAATTGAACTGTTGAAGATATAATCACTATCAATATTAGTGAAAATTTCACAATAAATATCATTGTAAAGGGTATCGGAAAAGTTTTTTGTAAAATTTGCTAATCCATTTTGAAATTCGTTGAAATACGAAGTATTAATAGCAGACATTGAAATATTTCCACCAATTTGGTATCCTAATAAATAAGAATTAATATATTGCTCTACAATTTTGGATGAGAAATCTATAGGAGAGCAAGTCGGGTTCTCGGCAAGAAAGTTGAAAATTCCACATTGCGGATAAATACTGTCTCCATAGTATAATCCGTCTTCCGGCACCTCTTCTTCTGAGCCAATTACAAAATCGCAATACTCGTAAACCTCTCCAATTACTTCTGGCATTTGCATAAGGCAGGCGTCAAAAGCAAGAATATTAAGATGATAATTTATATTGGAAATTGCTTGATTCAACTCTCCATTTGCCACACTAATATTGCTTCCAGCTTGGGTATCGCTGCAGACATATTTTGTGCCTTCATCATCTTTTCGCCAACCATTTCCATGGTCCCAGAGAATTAGCATTCTTTTTTTAGATGGATAGGTGGAAAATCCCCAATTGGCAAAGTCTGAGATTTCATCCGGGTTTGCAGAATTTATTTCTCCTAAATCGTTCAATAGTATTGAACCTATTGAATTTGGGTTTTCATCATAAGTAATGAGATACCTTCTGGCAGTAGAAAAATTAAAATGTGATGATTGTTCGTCTTTTGGGTCAACTTGAACTATTATTTTAACTGAATCGGAATAGTTAACGCTCTCCATTTCGTTTATATCATCAGAAGCAGCATTAAAAAGGGTATTGTCCGCCGCCATATAGACAAGGACAGTCCATTCAGGAGCTGCGAAAAGCAGAGATGAAAGGAAGATAAAAAATAAACAAATAAATATCCAAACCGATTTCATTATTATTATTTTTCTGCTGTTAGACTCTCTCCAGCATCTCAGTAATTTTTCCAATAACAAATTCAGGAGAGATGCCTTTCATACATTTCATACTTGGGCAATCTGTCATTCTTTGATACGAAATATAACAAGGAGAGCAGTCAACTTTGTTGTAAATAGTAATATTTTCTGGATAAGCAGAACTTTCTGGCAAAATAAATCCTCCATAAATTATAATAGCAGGTGTATGAACAGCATATGCAAGGTGCATAAGTCCACCCTCCAAGCCAAGAAAGAATAAGCTTTGCTTAATGATTCCAGCACTTTTACGAATTGGTAATCCTCGTTTATCTATCACATTTTCTAAAAGAGGGGTTTCTCTGCCGCCAATTTGAACAAATTTCATATCTGAGAAAATATTTACAACTTTCTGAAAATTATCAATACCCCATTCTTTTCTGTTAGCACAGAAGTCCTGCTTCCCAGATGGGCAAATTGAAATGTATTGAAAATTAAGGTTTTCTTTTTGCCATCTTATCTCTTCCCCAGAAAAAAATAGGTCTAACTGCAAATCAAATTTTTTAACTTCCAAGCCTGTACTTTTTATAACCTGCTTAAGAATATGTTCACGATGATTGGAATCAATAATGTAGTATCTTTTAATGTGTCTTTTTGTTTTCATAATATGCTTGTTTACAGCAAAATAAACATAAGGATTATTAACAAAAAGTTCTGGATATTTTGTCTCAACCACAATTTTCTTTTGTGGAAATCTGTTTTTTATCAATCTAATTTGAGCAGTGGTCATAAGAGCATCGCCAATTCCCCCTGTAGTTTTACCCGCAAAAACACAGGAATGTTCAAATAAAAGAAAGAAAAGCTTTAATGTTTGAAAAATGTTGGCTTTTTTATTTGCTCTATTTAATTTACTCATTTGAAATTCTGTAGTTTATCTCATCGGCTATCTTTTTCATTGATTCATCAAAAACTTCTTTCATTTTGTTTTTAACTTTCAGGAAGTTATCAAACGGGGATAAGTCACCAGAAAAGACTTTTTCAATTCTTGTGACAATTTTTTCATGGATATTGTTTTCATTATAATCCAGATTCCAATTTTCTAAAGAGAATGTTCTTGTGAATGACTGACCTCTTAAGTCAACATTTATGTTTAGAAAGGGGGTGCCCACCGATGCAGATAAAAGTGTGCCATGAAGTCGTGAACCCACAACCATAGTTGCTTGTCTATATAATTTATAGTAATCATCAACATAGTTGGAGAAAAAAATCTGATTTTGGCGGAATAACTCGGAAGCAATGGGTACATCTCTGTCATCATGGCAGGAGATTACGATTTTCTTATTATTAAAATATTTCATAATTTGGCTGATAATCGTATATAATTTTTTATACCGTTGAGAAAGTTTCTTTCTATTTACTGGAAAAGGAAAAGTAAGTATGATATTTGAGTCGTCGTTGAAATGCATTTTTTTATTCTCGTCTAAATAAAGGGATGGGCATCCAGTCAGAATAGCTTTTGTGACTCCAATGGATTTTAGAAAGTCTAATGTTGCATCATCTCGGAGCGTAGAAACCAAAGCTTTTTTGTTAGTTTTACAGATGTCTTCTAAATATTTTTTCTTTTCTATTAAAGGTGGCTCATTTAAATTATTAGATGCGATACCAAGCCCTACAAGAAATAAAGGTGGATGTAATTTTTGAATCTCTTTTCCATTAATTCTTAATGACCAGTTTTTATAATTATCGCTTCCTCCAACAATTACTGCATCCGCATATTTATTACTAAACCCAATGTTTTCTTTTTGAAGACGAAAAGGAGCTCCTCATCCACGATTTATTGCACACGCTTTTGGAATAAAAATCGCATTGGGCAGATATTTTTTTAGATTTTTTCTAATTGACTGAATTACAAAATGGTCCCCAGCATTAAAAGTATGGGGACAATAGTGATGAATTATTATTGTTTCTCTTTTAAATTTCTTATTAATTCTTGCTTCTTTTTCATAATAGTTAATCTTTTTTCTAAAAATTTTTTGTACCATATTTTTCATTATAAATCACCTTGGTTTTCTTATAATTTTTCCAAAAAATTAATTACTTTTTTTCCGCATTTTTCCCATAAGAATCTTTCTGCAGTTTTGTAAACATTTTCAGAAAGTTTTTCATATTTCTGTCTATCTTGTAATATTTTCTTCATTGCATTGGAGAATTCATTAACAGAATCAGCTGCAACAAGATAGCCGTCTCTACCATTTGTTGTGAAATCACGAATTGATGGAAGGTTTGAAGCAATTATCGGTATTCCAAATGAAAGATAGTCAAATAGTTTGGAAGGTGCTGTTAAATATCTGTTGTAAAAAGTGTCTCTTAAGGGCAAAATACCAACTGAAACCTTAGAAAGATATTTCTTTAATTCAAGATAACTAAGCCAGCCAGTAATTTTACTCTGATTTTCTATCCCATATTTTTTTAATAATTTCTTTGCAAACAGTATTTCTTTATCATCTCTTCCACCAATTAGGAGAAGTTGCCAATCTTTTTTTCTCACTTTTGCAAAAGCATTTACTGCCAATTCTACTCCTTTAAAAGCTTGAAAACTTCCAATATATGCTATCTGCTTTTTTATAAATCTATCTATAGGAGTATTTTGAATCTTAATAAGTCCCGGATGTCCAGCAAATATTGGTATCTTGAAATATTGCTGATAGAGTTCTTTCTGTGGTTCTTGTAAAGTTAGCATTCCATCCAAAAATGGTATAAATAATCTTTCCAAAATATGATGTTTAATCCTATTGGCTGGATTCAGATCAGGTCTCTTTTTTAAATCAACATAAAAGTTATGTGATTGATATACAATTTTTATTCTTGTTAGTATTTTTAGTAAAAAGAGGTATGGCAAAAATGCCGGGTCCCGAGTTATTATATAATCAAAATTCAGACTTCTATGTTTTTTGACAATCCAACTTATCGCTCTTAAGTACAAAAACTCGTTGGATTCATATCTGGAAAATTTTGCTGAGAAAAGTTTAATATGAAAATTGGGAAGTTGCTTTACATCAAAATATTGTTCTAATACTTTTTTAGGAGTTCCGATGATATTTTTGCGGGCAATAAAATAAGTTTCAACTCCATTTTGTGCAAAGGCATAAGCATTGAAAGTTGAAAATACAGTTGCTGGCATATTTGAGGGGAATTTTATTTTATTCAGATAAATTATTTTCATATAAAAATAGCACGCAGATTACACACCCCGTCCGCCAGCTGGGGGATAAATCGGGATCCACCCCTCTTAAGAGGGGATTTTTAGAAATTCCCCTCTATCAAGAGGGGATACGGCTTCAGCCGAGGGGTGTGTTATTTTCATACTCCTTTGCCTGCCCCGTTAAATCTTTTCCTATTTAATGGGGTGGTCCGATTTTTTTTCGGGATATGTATGTTTCATATAATTAAGATTTTTAGTTAATTATAGTTCATATTTTTTTAAAAAGATTGATTCCTCCATTTTTTTTGTAATTACATCCCATGTGTAATGCTTTAGAACCCTGCTTCTTCCCTGTCTTCCAATATTATTTGCTAATGATGAATTTTCAAGCAGTAGAATAAGTTTGTTTGCGATTTCATCAATGTCCATTGGATTGACTAAAAATCCTGTTTTTCCGTCAACAATGGCATCCTCAACACCACCGGATCTACCACCAATGACAGGCTTTTCGCAAGCATTTGCTTCTAAATATGTAATTCCAAAACCTTCTGAATCACCTGTCTTTTTATCATATCTACTTGGCATAATGTAAACATCTGCAAGATTATAGTAAATATTTAACTCTTCATCTGATAGTTTATTTGTAAAAATTACATATTTTTTTAATTTTAATTGATTTATCAATTTCCTTAACAGTAAATAATATTTTTCGTGCCATGGTCCACATATTAAATATCTAACATTTTGAATTTTTCTGATTACTTGTGGCAAAGCTTTTATTACGGCATCATGTCCCTTTCTTTCGATCACACGGGACAAGGTTAATATTACTTTGCAACCTTCTAAATGATGTTTATGTAAATATTCTTTTTCTACTTTTGGATAAAATTTATTAATATCCACACCATTAGGAAAAACATAAATCTTTTTTGATGGAATACCTAGCTTTGCCGATAAATAGTTTTTTGTAAACCTACTTACAGCGATTATATAATTACTTCTCGTAAGAGTGTATCGCAACCAGAATTTTTTTAAATAAGTCATTTTACGAGTAACATCCAACCCATGAGCTACGGCTATTAAAGGTATCATACTTTTCATACAATAATTTACTACTCCTCGTGCACAATTCCATGTTGTGGCAATAATTATACTCGGTTTTTGATTACTCTCTAAGTGACTCTTAAGTGAAGTGTTCCAATAATAAGACATTAATTTTTTCCAATACTTTTTATCTATATAAATAACTTCAAAATTTACATTAGACAATTTAATTTTTCCATATTTTGGAAAATAACGAGTCATCAAGGTAACAGTATGTCCAGCTTTAGAAAGACTTTTTGCAACGCCCATTGCCCATTGTACAATACCACCTATATTTGGTGGAAAATCTTCAGATAATATAAGAATTTTCATTTATCTTTCAGCCATACCGCTTATATAAATTATACTTTGCTTCTCATTGAAAGTATTGTTTTTGATTCTTAAATAATGGTTAATATGTTGTTAATTATAGAACGACATTTTTTTACAACAATGGAATTTGGAATACTGTTAATATCATTAGTTGGACTGGAGATAATATACATTTTCTTATTTTCTTTATAAAATCTTTTGATATTATCAACATTTTTTTGGAATAACCCTATAGTTGAAATGTTGTTAATATGTGCAAGATGCAAAATGGAGGTATCGGGCGTAACCATTAAATCCAGATGAGATATATAGCTATTCAGTTTAATAATATCTCGCACTTTTTTCATTATATATACATTTTTATATCTACTTGAAATCCTTTTCATTATATCTTTTTTATCAGGCATCCCAAAGAGCAAGAAGGATGCATCTTGATTTGAAATATTTTCAAAGAATTGCAGCCATTTCTTTTCTTTCCATTCACGGAATTTGCTTCCTGCTGAAAGATTTATGCCGACTAAAGGCTTCTTAAATCTTTGAAAATATTTTTCAATCTGGTTATTTTTCGGTTTGGGCAGCTTAGGTATTAAGACTTCCTCGGTAATTCTTATATTGAAAAGTTTACAAATTGAAAGATTTTTTTCCACAATATAAGTATGAAATGGTATATCAAAAAGATAATCATAAAACTTTTGGTTGTGGAAGCCTTTTAATCCAATTTTATAATTCGCATTAATTATTGCCGTTAAGATTAAAAATGTTCTTGATGAATGGTCTTTGGGATTGTATAAAATATCAAATTTGCGATGTTTTATTTCCTTATAGAATTGCCAATAGTTTAATTTCGGACAAATGACTTCATCAACATCTGGCAATTGAGAGAAAAGTTTATGATTATATTTAGAAGCAAGAACAGTGATATAAATGTTGGGAAAATACTTTTTTAATAATGGAAAAAGAGGTGTCAGTAAGATAAAATCTCCAATCTTTTCTTGAGCAATAATACAAATTGTTGAGGGGTCCTCTGATAGATGATGTTCCCGACGCGGTTTTACAAAAAATTCCATCAATATGAAGATGCATTTCTTAAACAGTCGCTTAAAATAAGTTTTGATTTCCTTAAGAAGAAGTCTCATCTACTACCTCATATAGAAATTCCTCCAGCTGGCATCTCATATTCTCTGGGGAGAATAAATTTTTAACTGTTGTGCACCCAGTCTTACCAATTTCAGATAATTTGTTTTGATTTTTGATGATTTCAGCCAAGAGTTTAGCAATTTTCTCAGGATTAGTTGAATGTGTTAGAAATCCATTTTCCCCATTTTTGATGAATTCGACTGAGCCACCAGCATCAGAAGTTAGAACAGGAACTCCTATCATCATTGCCTCAATCAATGCATTAGAGATACCCTCATTTGCGGACAGCAACACAAACAAGTCTGTATCTGCTACAATTTTTAGCGGATTTTCCATAAATCCCCAAAATTTAACCTTTTCCTGTAATCCCAAATTTTTTACCTGATTCTTTAGCATTATTTCACTTCTTCCTGAACCAACGATATTTAATTTTATATTATTTTTTAATGATTGGGGGAGTTTGGATAGCGATTCAATCAAAAGATGAAAACCTTTTCGCTTTGTTAACATTCCCACACTTGAGATAGAGAATCCATTTGCAGTTTTTGAGGGTATTTTAGAATTATTTTTTAATTCTATACCATTATAGATAACTTTAATCTTATTCAAATCAATAAATTTATATTTGTTTAAGTTTTGCCTTATTCTATGGGCATTGACTATAATTCCGTCGCAGAGTATATTATAAACCAATTTATGCCAGATTGGGAAATTCATTTTTCTTACGATTCCCAAACGCAAAACATTCTTTATTCTGAACAGTTTTGCTAAAATTCCACATATAAAATATTCTTTTTTTTTTGTAGAAATTATAATATCAATTTTTTTCTTTCTGATAAATCTTGATAGTTTAATATATGTAATTGGGTCAAACAAATTTAAAAAAGGTGCGGTAAATTTGTAGATATTTTTCCCGAACTTATCGCCCAATTCTTTTCTTCTGTAGCAAAGAAAGACTTTGTGATTTTTGTTTAGCTCTTTCATTGCCATTGATGTCCATTTTTCATTTCCCCCCCAGATTTTTGCTGAACAAACAAAAAGCAATCTCATTTTGCTTTTTTTTGTAATTTTTCACTTAGAAAAGATTCTAAATTATCTATCATTTTTTTATAAGTAAATTTAGTTTCAACTCTTTTTTTACCTGCTTTGCCCATTCTTCTACATAATTCTTTATCAGAAAGTAGGATAGACAACTTATTATAGAATGCTTGTGAATTTTTAAGTGGCACAATAAAACCAGTCTCACCATCTATCATAAGTTCACGAGTGCCATTTACATCCGTGGCTATCACAGGCTTAGCAACAGACATCGCTTCCATTACAACATTTGGCATCCCTTCAAATAATGATGGAAGTATGAAGATATCTGATATTTTTAATATAGGGAAAAAGTCATCATAAAAGCCTATTAGTCTTACATAATTTTCTAAGCCATCATCTTTTATTGCTTGGAGCAAATTATTTTTTAGTTTTCCTTTTCCGGCAATCAAAAAAATCCAATCATTGTTGTGTTTTTTAGCAATCTTTGCTGTTTTGATAAGATAGATAAAACCTTTTTGTTTAGATAATCTTCCTGCACTGAGAATAATTTTTTTATTTTTTGTAAAAGGTAATTCTTCTTCAATAGGATAATTAGGAATATTTTTATTCGTTTTTATTCCGTTGTAAATTACTTTAACAAAATCATCATTAAACCATCCATATTTCATATAGGCATCTTTAATTGTTTGGCTATTTGTGATAATTCCATCTGTTAAATTGAGTAATGTGATTTTATGTTTTAATTTCTTACCACAAAGTTGAATCCCATGCCTTGCGAAAATTAGAGGAGTTTTTGCCAATCTTCCTGCCAATCCTGCTGCTCTGACATCCTTGTTCAAATTGCAAATCAAAACATCAATCTTGTTCGTTAATAAGAATTTTTTTATTTTGTAAGTATTTGTAGGGCTAAAATCAGAATGTATATTAACGCCAACAGTTTTTATTCCTTCTTTGCTTGCTTTTTCCATTAAGATGGAGTTTTTTTTGCAACCAAGAAAGACATTATGATTTCTTTCTGCTAAACCTTTTGCTGCTTTAACCATCCATTTTTCGCCACCACCCCATTTTCTTTTTCCAATAGAATTTGAAAATAATATATTCATTTTATTATATATCTTTAGTTTTGATTATCTTCATCACCTTTGGCAATGGCAATAATAAATTCATCCACTATCAGCAGGATAGATTTTATCATTTCAATAACAGGATAATATAATTTAATTCCATTACGGACAAAGGAAAATCCACTAATTTTCAATTACTTACCCTTCATATCGCATATCATATATTGTTAAATATTTATGAGTTTACTATAAAAATGTTCAAAAATGCAATATTCTGAAATTTCTTCTAAATTGGATAAACTGTTTCATGCCAAAGACAGATCTTTAGGGAAACAGTTACGATTTTTTAACCTATGAGAAGTTAATAAAAACCTATTTTGGCAATAACCATTTTAACGGTTTCTCATCATACTGATCTGACTTTTTAGAATGGACTCATTCATTTTTTTTACTTCAGTTGTTGAAATGCTATCTGTTCTTTTTAGGTAAAACACCTTGCAATAATGATTAAGAAAATCAAATTTTCCTTCCCAATCGTCACCCATTACAAAAACATCAATATCATATTTTTTAATATCTTCTATTTTCTGTTCCCAATTCTCTTCAGGAATAACCTTATCAACATATTTTATTGCTTTAACAATTTTGGAGCGGTGTTCATAAGGATAGACACATTTTTTCCCTTTTACAGCGTTAAATTCATCTGTTGAAACTGCAACTATCAAATAATCTCCAAGCTGTTTAGCTCTTTCTAATATTCTTAAATGTCCGTAATGGAACAGGTCAAATGTTCCATAGGTAATTACTTTTTTCATTGACTCTACTTGTATAATTTAAGTTCAATCGCTAATTAATATTCCTTAGCCTTTTCTTCTCCTGCAAGAATTCTAATTCCTGCTTCAGCCATTGCTTCCATTTCTCCCTCACCTGGGAAAATATAAATCGGAGCAATAAATTCAGTTCTCTCTTTCAGCCATCTGGTTAGATGTTTATCATATGCTAAACCGCCTGTTAGGAATATGGCATCTACTTTGCCTTTTAGAACTGTTGCACATGCTCCTATTTCTTTTGAAATTTGATATGCCATTGCAGAATAAATCTGTTCAAATCTTTTGTCACCTTGTTCAATTTTTTTTGTAATTTCTATCCCATTATCTGTACCTAAATAAGCAATAAGCCCGCTCTTTTTACAGAATTTCTTTTCTATTTCAGCCTTTGTATATTTTCCAGAGTAGCATAGATTGACTATTCCTTGTAACGGCAGCGCACCTGCTCTTTGTGGTGAAAATGAGCCCATACCTAAAAGTGCATTATTAACATCTACTACTTTACCATTATTCATTGCTGCCACACTAATACCACCTCCCATATGTACTGCAATTAGATTACATTCCTCAAGAGGATTCCCAATTTTTTTTGCTGTTTTTCTCGCTATTGATTTTATATTCAATGCATGGAATAAGCTCTGTCTTTCAATTTCTGGTACACCAGATATTCTTGCAATATCTTCCATCTCGTCCACAGTTACAGGGTCTACAATGAATGAGGGAACACTAATTTCATCAGCAATAGATTTTGCTATAAATGCGCCTAAATTTGAAGCATGTGTTCGTCCCCAAAAGGACTTATCTTTTAAATCAGCAAGCATTTTTTTATTTATCTTATAGGTTCCACTCAGGACAGGACGAATCAATCCTCCTCTTCCTACAACTGCATGAATAGAAGAGATGTGGATATTATTCTCTTCAAGTGATTGTTCCACAATATTTTTTCTAAATTTAAATTGGTTAATTAACTCACCAAATTTTGCAAGTTTTTCCGGGTTATGTTGTAAGTTCTTCTGAAATACTAACTCACTATCATCAAACACAGCAATTTTAGTTGAAGTGGAACCAGGATTAATTACCAGAATACGATATTTAGGCATATTTCCTCCAATTTTTTACATATTTGAAATGATGTAGAAAAATTGGTCAATAAAAAAAAACCCCCGATTTATCGGGGGTTTTTAATAATAAATGTTTAGAATGTAAAGCCAACCTGTATGGATAAAGCATCACTTGTATTAGTATAACCGACTTCGCCTTTATCAAGAGAATCAAGATTATATTCAAGTTTAACAAATGCATTTTCTTTAGGTTGAATATTAACTCCAACTATCATATTATACTCTTCCATTCCACTCTTTGAGAAGTACCCTCCATACGGGGTAACTTTGTTTAAGATAGGAGCATTAAATCCAGGAACATAAGTGGCAAGAAACCAGAGGTCAAGGTCATCAGTATTATCATCGCCATCATCAAGATTGAAAGTTTGAAAATCTAATTTTACCATATCGTTCAAAGTATAACCTATATCAAAACCCCAATCAGTGAGAGCATCATAAGTATCGCTGATTGCATTCCTTATTCTGAGAGAAGCACCAATATCAGCACCTTTTATATAGGTTGTGGCTGCACGAAATCCAAAACCCATGCCAGCATCAGAAGTATAAAAACTTAATGGGTCACCCGGGTCAGCCCAGTAAAAGATTAACTTGTGTGTATTACAGATGTTTCCAGATAGCTTTGCCATTAAGTCACTATCAAAAGTCTTTGGCTGCAGTATGCCTATATTTTTAGAAGCTAAACTTGATACATCGCCAAAAGGATATACAATTTTTCCGATTGCTAAATCAATAGATTTCAAAGTAGAAATTCTTGAGTGAAATAAATTAAGACTTTTCCATGCTGCCTTAACACCTAATGCACCTCCTGCAACAACTGGTGTCAAATCTAAATCAACTGCATAGTCATCACCTGTCCAATAGAGCCTTATCTGGTTAAGATGCCAGAATTTCTGATGTAATTCTATAGTAGTTGGATAATAAATGCTTGCCTCATGCGCTAATGCTAATGAGCTAAACAAAAGTAAGGAAATTGTTAACAACACTAACTTTTTCATCAGTATCTCCTTTTCCCGATAAATCGGGATTATTTTTAATATAACCTTTATAAACTATTTACCCATTACTCATACCCCGATAAATCGGAGTGAAAATGAAAATCACATATATAATCAGAATTAAAGATAATTGAAAGACGAATACATTAATGAAGAACTACAATACCAAAAAAGTATTCATAAAAATTCTTTGTCAATTTTTTATTTTTAAAAATTTTACTACGAGGGAAATACGGTGACAATTGCTTAAATCATTATTATTTTGAAAAGCGTAATTTAAACTAAACTGCTTATATGAAATTTCAACACCTGCAGTAGGATATTTTCTATCAAATCCAGCATATAATTTTAAGAATTTAGAGAAATTAATTTTTAATCCTGCATGGAAATCTGCACTTACATTTTTATAATGCAATTGAGCTGCTGATTTTCTCCCCTCAAAAAATATATCTGATTGAAGAGATAAAGTTGCAGGTTTGACAAGAATCGGAAAAGCAAAGTCTATTCCCATTCCCGCGAAAATATTTGGGTTCACTCTTTCTGTATTACCATTATTCCACCAGATTGGAGTTCCAAAAATATCTCTTATATTTATTCCAAACCTGAAACTCTTACTTGCTTGTAACATCAAACCAATATCTAAACCAAATCCTGATGCAGAAATATTCCCGATATCTTTATAAATGATTTTGCTACTAACTCCCCACAATACTTTTGATGAGAGCATTGATGAAAATGCAATATATCCGGCATAATCTGCATCGCTTACGTATTTATCTAATTTGGGAGGATTTTCTGGAGAGCAGGGTAGTGTGTCATTTTCTAATTTAGTTAATGGAATTCCAGAGATACCCATTCTTGTGAGTAAAAGTCCTATATGTGTATTGTTATCAAATGGATATATGAGTGCAAAAGAGTCGTATTTAAGATTGCCAGCATATTCTTCAGAATGTATAATAATAGAACTTATATCTTTTGAGTATTGCATTCCTGCAGAATTCCAATAAATTGAAGTCGGGTCATCTGCGATTGATACAAATGCATTACCCATACTTCTTGCTTTCACCCCTACACCGAGGTTTAGAAAAGCACCTGCATACTTTTCGGCTGAGAGATTTGCAGCAAAAAGAAAAGTTAATACGATAACCAATATTTTGTAGTGATTTTGCCACGAAGTCATAAAGACACTAAGATTATTAGAAAAATATCTTTTAACACTATTTTTTAAAGATTTAGAATCCATATTTATCCTTTGTTCCTTTTCACCCTTCGCAGTCCCGATTATATCGGGACGGAGAACGGGCGTGTCTTGGTAGCTAATTCCTTCATAATACTGTTACATAATTTGAAATTATTCTTTTTAACTCACCACTGTCAAAAGATATGGTAAGTTTTGTCAAATCTCCATCACCTTTAATGGACAAAATCATCCCTTTGCCAAAATCAGGATGTGAAATCCTTTGTCCTACTCTAAATTTAGAATGATTGGTTTTCCAGTCAACTTTTCTTTTGTTAAATTGATAGAAACTATCCGGATACTCTTTATCTAATTCTGAAGTTAGTATAAATTTCTCAAAATACTCATCACTAATTTCATTTAGAAACCGTGATGGAAAATTTGTAATATAAGTATCAAAAAAGCGTCTGGAATTTGCATGCGAAATTGTTAACTCCTTTATAGTTCTGGTCATAGCAACATAAAAAAGTCGTCGTTCTTCTTCAATCTGAAAAGTGCTTTCCATTGAATTGCGATGAGGAATAAGTCCATCTTCTACACCAACAATAAATACATAAGGGAATTCTAAGCCTTTAGCATTATGCATTGTCATTAAGAAAACAAGGTCGTCTTTATTGCTTGTCCTATCAATATCAGATATAAGAGAAATATTTTGCAAATATTCAATAAGGTTAGGCTCAATTCCATATTCTTTTAAATAACTCGCATAAAAATCCTCAGTTGAGGCAATGAATTCTTTTATATTATCGGCTCTGGTTTCACCTTTTATTAGTTCTTCTTTTTGATAGATATCAATAAGATTCAATTCTTGCACAACTTTTTTAATAAGGTAATTTACTGGTTGAGTCTCTGATATTTTTTTGAACTTTCCTAATAAGGAGTAAAAGGAATTTAGTTTATTGCAAAATGAAGAAGACAAATCCTTTATTTTGTCAATTTTTTGAAGAGAATTAAACAAAGAAATATTTTTATGAGCAGCAAAATCAAGCAGCCTACTTATTGTAGCTTTTCCAATTCCTCTTTTAGGGAAATTGATAATTCTTAAGAGACTCTCATTATCGTTTGGATTTGCTAACACTTTTAGATAAGCTAAAATATCTTTAATTTCTTTTCTTTGAAAGAAATTAACTCCACCTACAATCTGATAATTGATATGGTCTTTAATAAATTGTGTCTCAAATAGTCTTGATTGAGCATTTGTACGATAGAATACCGTAATATCTTTACACTTAGCTTTTTTACTTTTAACTAATTCTTGAATCTTTCTTGATATGAGAATAGCCTCATGCTTTCCATTTTGAACTTCATATAATTTAATTCTTTTCCCCTTCTTTTTAGCGGTCCACAACTCCTTTTTATGTCGCAATTCATTATGAGAAATTAGTTCGTTAGCTGGAGAGAGTATAAACTCAGGAGAGCGATAATTTTGTGTCATATAGATTTTTTTAGTATTTTCATAATCATCTTCAAAAGAAAGAATATTTCTAATATCAGCGCCCCGCCAGCTATAAATTGACTGGTCATCATCACCTACAACACAGATATTTTTATGGGATTTTGCAAGCAAGTATGCAAATTGATATTGTGCAAAGTTTGTATCCTGATACTCATCTATCATAATATAGTGAAATCTATTCTGGTACTTTTTCAAGATTTCAGAATGTTTTTGAAAGAGGTCAACCGTGTATAAAAGCAAATCATCAAAATCAAGTCCATTATTATCTAATAGATATTTTTGATAATTTTCATAGATTGAAGCAACCACTTTTGAGTAGTAAGAGTTCTCATCAATAGGATAATTTTTAGAATCAATAAGATTATTTTTTTGATTGGAAATAATTTCTAATATCCTTTTTGCCGGGAAATTCGTGTCAGGCAAGTCTAATTTTTTAATTACATTTTTCATAATATGAAGCTGGTCATCTTCGTCAAAGATAGTAAAGTTTGATGTTAAAGGAGTCAGTGAATATTCTGCCCGCAAAATTCTTGCACACATAGAATGAAAAGTTCCTATCCAGAGATTGCGAGTTGAAATCTCTCCTGCCAATAGGTGTATTAACCTTTCCTTCATTTCATTTGCTGCTTTATTTGTGAAAGTTACAGCAAGAATATTATGTGGAATTACTTTTTTTTCTGATATTAAATATGCAATCCGATGGACAATACATCTGGTTTTGCCACTACCAGCTCCAGCAAGAATCAAAACAGGTCCTTTAGTGCATAAGACAGCTTCTCTCTGTTTGTCATTAAGTGGTGATAGAATCTTACTTTTTGTAAGCATGTTAATATGGGCGAGTTATAGTCTCAGAATAATGTCCTTCTAATGTATCAGAATAGATAATAATATATGAGGATACTTTAAACCATATATAATTATAAGTATGCCAAGCTTCATCCACACTGAAAGTAGTATCCTCTTTGCTACAATTTTGTTCGATGCGGTCATATTTCCCGTAATATTCCTGAGCTGCATAAATATAATATCCATTTGCATAATAAATACTATCGTTTCCTATTGTAGATGCCACATTCCATGTAAGTGTGATTTTATCATTTGCAAACCAAAGAGTATCAATATCTGGCGGATATTTGCCAGAAATTACTGGATCTAATGGACTTCTTTCTAAGGAGCACGAAATTAAAATTGATAAAGCTGCAAAAATTAATAAAAATATTTTATTTTTCATTTTTAAAACTGTATGCTAATTCCCTGTGGAGTCAGGGATAGTTCTACATCTTTATATTCTAATTTTAGCTTTTCCCAGAGATTCCGATTATAATTTTCTGTTGCTTGAACTACATCTAAAATGGTATATCCCCAAACTATAGCACAGAATCCTATCAGAATCTGAGAAGTTTTATATGAAGAATTTGCATCTGTATAATATTGGTTCATATCATCTATTTGATTTGCATTTTTATATTTATCATAGAGATCCATAGATTTGTCGTAGAAGTATAATGAGCTTCCAGCCAGGAATATTTGTAAACCTAATAATACTTCTCCTTTGGTATAGCTTTTAGCTGAGAAATGTCCCCAACCAGGCGCTAATACAGATTTTAGACAATTTGCAAGATGAGATTGTTTTTTCTCTTTATATAATTCATAGATTTTTAATTCATGACGAAATCTTTCTCGTGATTGTTTCCATTCTAATATTGAATCCCAACCATATTTGTTATCTAATGGTATAATGGAATTTTTTTTATCACTATTTAAGTTAGTATTTTTTTCTAATGCGAAAGTATTATTTGCAAAAAGTGATATTGTTAAAACCACTAGTACAAAATTGGACAGATAGATTCTTTTCATTTGAGAAAATCCTCAGTTTCTTTATTTAATGCCATAATGTTACCAGTTTCTAATTTAACAAGCCAGAAAAGAAAATAATTATCCTCTGGAGTGATAATTGAATATCGAACTTCATAGCTATTTTTTGCAGGTGAACGAAACACTTGCCAGTGAGTAATTTTAATATCCTTACGAGAAAATTTTTTAAATGCCTCCTTTTCAGCTTCTCCAATTTTCTTTACAATAGCCCCATTATTATACTTTTTTATAAGTTCTACAGCATATTTTTCTGGGTCAGTTGTGATTCTTATCCAAGTATATGAATTATTTATCTTTTTTTTTATGGATGAGATTTTGTCTAATTGATATGCATTAGTGTAAATATCCATGGCTTTTTGATATTCCTTATCTTCAAAATATCTATCACCCTGGATAACTAATTCATTAGCTTTTTTAATATTTGCTGCAATGTTTTGTGCATAACTAATTTTTTCTAAAGCCAATTCATAGTTTTCTATAATATTTAAAGTTGCTTTATAAGAATTTATTGCCTCATCAATTTTTCTTTGTGCTAATAGTTTATCTCCATTTTCAATATGAAATAAGCAAATCTGTTTTAGTTTATCTAATACAGCCTGAGTTAATTGGATATTATATTGTTCAGATAGCCGAAAATTTTGCTCTGCTCCTATTAATTTACCATTCATTAATAAATTTTCTGCCAATGAGAAGTAAACATTACCAATAAGAAATCTGATCTCATTTTTATAATTTGCTGAATACTTTAAATATTCAAATAAACTCTCTAAAGAGGAGCTGAATTCATTATTCTTCCATTTTTTCTTGGCATCTTCAATAAAGGCTGGCATATACTTATTAACAATTGTTTTAGATAATAGAAAAGGTTCGCTTTCCGGGAAATTGTCTTGCAAAGTTTGGTATATTTTGTATGATTTTTCTGAATTATTTCTAATTTTAAACTCTATCTTAATTTTTGTATATAGAATTTCGGGGACTAATTCAGAATCCCATAGATTATCAATTATAACATTTAGATAATCGTAAGCAGAATCATAATCCTTTTTTTGGATATAATTTGTAGCAATTTCATAATAGCAATTATCTAAACCCTTATCTGCCTTATCAGAATTGGCAAGAAAAAGAAGGTCTGCTGCGGCTTTGTAGTTTTCTTTTTCCATCTCCATTTTTCCCAATTCATAATAACACTCTGAACGGTAAAATTTTGCCTTTACTTTCAAGGCTGGATTGCCTTCGTGTGAAATAAAACCATCAAATTCTTCAATTGCTGATTTAAAATCTTGATGTCTGTAAGTTTTAAGAGCGGTTTTATATGGAAGATTAGTACAAGATATGATGACCGAAATAAAAATTATGCTTACATACTTTTTCATATTTAGCTTTTAGAAAGTAAATTTCTCTGCTTCCTGCGTAATTGATTTTGTGTGATTATAATTGGAATATTATCTAATTTCCCTCCAAAGAACAGGAAAATTATTGCAAAAATTATCGTTGTTGCTAATGTTAAAAATTGATTATTAACTTTAAAGATTATTACAGTTATCAGAACAATTACGATATTAATAAGATATACCATAAGTGCAGTTACCCTTATGGAGCCGGTAGCTGTTCCGATTCTATGGGTTGAGTGGTCTTTACCACCTTCAAGTATATTTCTACCATCTCTCTGGCGAGTAAAACTTACTAATGAAATATCAAAAATTGCGTAAGAAAGTAATAAAATTGGTAATAGTGATGTGAAATTCACTGTGTAATTCATAATAACTATTTGATTTAGTAATGCAATACCCAGAACTGCGAGAGTATAGCCTATTAGCATACTTCCAGCATCACCAAGAAAGATTTTCGCAGGATGAAAATTATGAAAAAGAAATCCGAGACAAGATCCTATGAAGATTACTGATATAAGTGAAAGAAAATGATTATGTGATAAGATTCCTGTTGCAAAATAACCTGCGCCCAGGATAGCAGCCATTCCAGCAGTGATTCCATCCATATTGTCTAAAAAATTAAGAGCATTCATTAAACCAACCATCCAAAGTAGTAATATTGGAATAGTAATGAAAGGTGAACCTAAAATATTAGTCAATTTTGTTCCAAATATGAATAACAATGCTATGAAAGACTGGATAATGAATTTTATGTATGGACTCATCATAGAATAGTCATCATATAGCCCAAGTAGACAAACAAGAAACAATCCAATAAAGAAATAAGATATTTCTGTAATTGGAGGAATTAAACTATGACAGATATAATAGGAAGCAAGAAAAGAAATAATCATACCAAAAAGGATTGCTATGCCACCCAAGAGAGGTGTGGGTTTTGTATGAAATTTTCTTTCTTCTGGCTTATCAATAAAGTTAAGCCCGATTGCTATTTTTCTAACATAATAAGTAAAAAAATAAACAAAAAGGAATGCGAAAAGGAACAAAATAAAATGATGCATTTAGTTTTTTAAACCTCTTATAATTTATTGTAACTAAAAATACTAATTTTTTATGTCAATTATTTTATCATTAATTGTAGATAAATTTTAATTTAAATAAAAGGTTGACGAAAAAAATCATTAAAAAATTTTTTGAAAACTTATATGAAAGATAAAAGAAAAAAATTCGTAATAGCCATTGACGGACCTGCCAGTTCAGGGAAGAGCACAACCGCAAAACTGTTAGCGAAAAAACTGAAATGTGTCTATATTGATAGCGGAGCGATGTATAGAGCAGTTGCTCTCTTTTTAAAAGATAATAATATTGATTTAGAGAATGAAACTGCACTCAAAGAGATATTAGATAAAATTAATATAGAAATACTTTACAATTCTGAAAAAGACGAAAACATTATTTTGCTAAATGGAAAAGATGTATCTATGGCAATTCGGAATTCTGAGATTACTAATTATTCTTCAATTATAGCTACGAAAAAGATTGTTCGTGAAAAAATGGTGCAATTTCAAAGAATGCTCGCTAAAAATCAATCAATTATAATGGATGGGAGAGATATAGGAACAGTTGTATTCCCGGATGCGGATTTCAAATTCTTTTTAACTGCTTCTTTGAACGAAAGAGCTAAAAGAAGATTTCTTGAAATGAAAAACAAATCCGCAATATGGCCGACTGATAACATTTCATTGGAAAGAATTAAAGAAGAACTAAAATGGCGCGATAGGACAGATAGTAATAGAAAGATTTCTCCTCTTAAAAAGGCAAAAGATGCAATTCTGATTGATACTACTAACCTTACAATTGAGGAGCAGGTAAAAGAAATTTTAAATATTTTAAAAAAATGAAATTACATTATAGACTTATACATTCATTAATTTTACTAATAATGAAAGTTTTATGGAATTTAAAAGTTATTGGATTAGAAAAGCTTAGATTTACAGAAGGAGGAATTGTTTGCGCAAATCATCAAAGTGTATTTGACCCACCTTTTTTAGGCTCGGTTTTGCCAACTGAATCTTATTATCTTGCAAAATCGGAATTATTTAAAAATAAATTTTTGGGGAGCATCCTAAAATCAATCAATGCAATACCTATTAGAAGGCATAGATTTTCCGGAAGCAGTATTAAAAAATGTGAGGAGTTACTCAAAAAACAAAAGACCCTTGTAATTTTTCCTGAAGGGAGCAGGAAATCTTTTACCGCTAAACCAGGTATTGCAAGAATTGCATTAGCATCTAATGCAAAGATTTTTCCTGTTAAGATATTGAATATTACCAGATTTAAAGATTGCTTCTTTGGGAGAAATAATTTAACTTTCATATTCAATAAGCCCTTTTTCTTGGAATGGAATAAAGATGTTGCAGACGAGAAGCCGGATTATAAAAAATTTGCCCAAAAAATTTTGGATACAATTAATAGCATTAAAGCCAATGAAAATTAAATTAGCTGAGCATTCAGGGTTTTGCTTTGGAGTAAAAAGAGCAATTAAAATTGCACTTAAAACCGCTCAACAAAATAGTAAAGCAGCAACATTAGGACCAATTATCCATAATCCACAAATGGTTTCATATTTAGAAAAGCTGGGGATTGGCTTTATAGATAATATTGATGATATTACTGATGAGACAATAATTATTCGCTCGCATGGTATTACATCTAAAGATTACAAAAAATTATTAGATAAGAATGTAAATATTGTGGATGCAACTTGTCCATTTGTAAAGTCAGCTCAAGAATATGCCCAAAAATTGACAAAGGAAGGCTTTCAACTTGTCATTTTAGGTGAAAAAGAGCATCCTGAAGTGGCTGCTCTTCTCAGTTATATTGATGATAACGCTATCATTGTTGAAGATCCTGAAGAAAGTTTTAGCTTGCCCGTGGATAGAAAAATTGGCTTGATTGCCCAAACTACACAAAGAGAAGATAAATTTGAGAGATTGGCAGTAAAATTACTCAGAAAATGTAAAGGATTATATATTGTAAAAACTATCTGCCATGCAACACTACTCAGACAGGAATCAACAAAAAATTTGGCGCAAACTGCTGATATTATGATTGTGATTGGTGGAAAAAATAGTGCAAATACCGCTCGTCTTGCAGAAATAGCAAAATCAGAGAAATGTAGAACTTATTATATTGAGACTGCCGAAGAGTTGAAAGAAGAATGGTTTAAAAATGTTGACACTGTTGGAATAACAGCTGGTGCTTCTACACCAGAATGGATAATAAATGAAGTTAAAAAGAGAATTTCCGATATGTAGTAAAATATTAAAATAAAAATTAATTTAAGAGGATAAAATTGGAAAGTAAATGTCATAAATAGGCATCCTCAATAAAAATTGGAGGAAGTATGGAAGATAATGTAAAAATAGGAAAAGCGAAAGAAAAAATAACATCAGAAAATAAAGAGAACAAGGAGAAAAAAAATAAGAAAATTGATAATGATTTGAGAACTAAAAAAGGAAAAAAATTAGAGCCCAAACTCTCTAAGCAAACACCCAAGAAATCTCAAACATCTAAAGGTAAAACTTTAAGAATAAGTAAAGAAAAAGAAGATGAAAAAGATACCAAAGAATCTTCTAAAACGGCTGATAATACAGTCAAAAAGACTGTTCAAGAATCTCATATTAAAGAAAAAGAGACAGTTCAAAAAGAAAAAGTCGTTAAAAAATCTAAAGCTAAAGAAATTGATAAGAAGAATAAAAAAGTTAAAACTAAAAAAGAGAAACCAGAATCAGTTACTGAGTATAAGCAGGAATTAGAAAAAGAAACTATTCAATCTGAAAAATTCAAACTATCTGAAACATCCTCTTTTGAAAATCAAATCAAGATGTATGAGAAGACAATGGAAACTGTTAAATCTGGAAATGTTGTTGAAGGAACTATTATTCGGGTAGATTCAAATGAAGTATTAGTTGATATTGGTTTTAAAGCGGAAGGTATAATCTCAGTTTCAGAATTTAAAGACCCAGAAGAAGCTAAGATTGGTAATAAAATATGGGTATACATTATACGAAAAGAAGGTAAGCGAGGAAGGCCTTATTTATCAAAGAGAAGAGCTGACCTTCAACGGCATTGGGAAGGATTAGCGGAGTGCTATAAAAACAGTAAGAAGGTTAGTGGAAAAATCATAAAAAGAGTAAAAGGTGGTATGATTGTTGATTGTAATTCAATAAATGCCTTTTTACCTGCTTCTCAAGTCTCAACCAAAATCCTTCCAAATTTTGACCATCTGGTAGGTAAAGATTTTGATTTTAAAATAATAAGCTTTAATCGTAGAAAAGAGAATATCGTACTTTCAAGAAAATTTGTTATTGAGGAAGAACTAACCAAGAAAAAGACTGGCTTATTAGAGAAATTAAAAGAGGGAATTGAAATTGATGGCGTTGTAAAAAATATTATGGAATATGGTGTTTTTGTTGACCTTGGTGGTATAGATGGTCTACTTCATATTTCAGCTATGTCCTGGGGTCATATTGGACATCCCTCGGAAATGCTTAACATTGGTGATAAGATTAAAGTAAAAGTCCTCTCCTTTGATAAAGAGGCTGGAAAAGTAGCATTAGGACTAAAACAGTTAGTTCCACATCCCTGGAAAAATATTGAGATTAAATATCCTGAAGGTTCAAAGGTTGCAGGTAAGGTTACGAATATCACCAATTATGGAGCTTTTGTTGAGCTTGAAAAGGGTGTTGAAGGCCTTATACATATTTCTGAGATGTCCTGGACAAAACAGATATCAAATCCCAGACAACTGCTTAAAGTTGGAGATTCCGTTGATGCAATTGTGCTTTCGGTAGATAAAGATGAACATCGTATTTCATTAGGACTTAAACAGGTTGAGCCAAATCCATGGCTTACTATTGATGTAAGACATCCTGTTGGGTCCAAGATAACTGGAAGAATTAAAAACATTACGAATTTTGGTGCCTTTATTGAAGTAGAAAAGGATATTGATGGGTTGATACATATCTCTGATCTGTCCTGGACCAAACGAATCTTACATCCATCCGAAGTTCTAAAAAAAGGTCAGAAAGTTGAAGTAGTTATTCTGTCAATTGATAAAGTTATGCAGAGAATTGCTCTTGGAATTAAACAGCTTAAACCTGACCCATGGAAAGATATTGAGGAAAATTTTCCAATTAATTCTGAACATACAGTAAAAATTATCATGATAATTCCTAAAGGGGCATTGATTTCTACTAAGAGTGAAGTAGAGGGTTTTATCCCGACTTCTCACCTTGGGATTCCCGGATTGGAAAGTTCTGAATTAGCATTTGATATCGGTGAAGAATTACCTGTAAAAGTGATTGAAGTAGATAGAGAAAATAGAAGATTAATATTTAGTGTGAAAACATTCTTTTTTGGTAGAGAAGAGAAAGAAATAAATGATTTTGTGAGCGCACATCTTGAAAAGATTAAAGCAAAGCGCAAGGAAATAGAAAAAAAATTAAAAGAACAAAAGGCAACTGAAAAAAATAGTAATTAGAGAATTTGAGCGAAGGTCAAATGATTGGGGAGAGGTGCTAACTTCTTCCCTTTTCTTTTTAAAAAACTGGAAATTTTGCCATTACTGGTCTGTGGTCTGAAATAATTTGAAAATAGTTAATTATATTATCGTCCAATCTTAATGTTTCTATACTTCCATTATCAAATTCATCAAAACAATCTTTTGAAATTAGTATATGGTCAATTAAGCTGTAATAGGGGTAATGAGGCCAGGAAGCATAATATTGATTTCCAGCAAGAGGCCAGGTTAAAAATTTATAATTTGTTGAATCAGCAATAAAGACATTAAAAGAATTTTCCTCTTCAGGGTCGTCAATTTCGTCATTCCAATCGCCTGCAACGATGTAATCTTTTTCTTCTTCAATTGCGACTTTTCCATCAATATAGTTTTTCAAGGAGCAAGCAGCCGCCCTTCGTCTATCAATCTCTTCCCATCCACTACCTGATTTTAGATGTAAAATTATTAAATTAAAATCAAAAAGATTTCCATCCTTTTCTGCTATGATTTCCAGCAACAAAGGAGGTCTTGTAAAAGCATACCAATCTCCCCAAAACAATTGGCTGTAAGATGTTATCTCTATCATATCCTTTTTGTAAATTATTCCTGTTTTTAGATAGTAACCATTATAAGTATCTTCAGAATATAAACCATCATATTCAGATAAATTAGCAATTAATTGATTAAGTGAGGCAGTATCTGTTATTTCTTGAAGAGCAAAAATATCAACATCTGAATCTCTGATAACCTTTTCTACTTTACTGATGGTTGTCTGCCCTTTTTTCGGAAATTCCTGGATATTCCAGGTAACTATTTCTAAAGTACTTTCTTCGCCAAAAGCAAGTGTATCCTCACCATTAGTATTCTCAACAGGATTGTTCTCTCCGCAACTAATAAGGCAAGATAGTAAAAATCCAATTATTAAGAATTTTAAATATTTCCCTTGAAAATCCATTTCTCTTTGTTTTGATCCGGGGTAAACCCAAATCTACCCTATGTGGGTAGCAACAGGTTTATCCAGTTGCTACAATAAACCGAGATGCACATCTGTTCTTAAAACCATCTTTAACTTTCATTCTCTTTTCAGGTTTGGCAATCAGACGGTTGCATCACAATTTGTCGGGGTATAAACCTTTCATCCGATTACTCATTTTTTAGTTTTTTAATCTTAATATTTTTTTGTGTTTTTTTGTGTGATTTCGTGGCAAATATCAATCACCAATGTTTTCTATCCGAATGCCGAAATTTTAAATCAGGCAATTTCTTTGCATTTATCTGAAATCTATATGACCAGTATTCACCCGACTTACTCCAGGTAAATCTTAACTGCCAGCAATGCAAATCTCTATAAATATTTATTCCCTGCGAGACTAATTTATGTTCCTTAAAATTATAATA
>JAYEOL010000064.1 GCA_034722995.1 Candidatus Cloacimonadota bacterium
TATTGCCCTGAATCACCATTGTGTTTGTCATTATCTCTGTTATCTTGTATTTGAAAACCAAACCTTCTTTGAATGTTTGATTTAGTAAGACTGGACCTTTTTTTATAATTACATTCTTTGCACAACCAAAAATAATAAATAGAGTTGCAAGAAATACTATATGTTTTCTAAACATAAGTCCTCCTGAAGAATTTCTTCATTTTTGAATTCTTGTTAATTGTTTGTAAAGTTTTATTATAAAAATAAATTGAAATAATTGACAATAAAAGGGTTGGTTTTGTTTATACAGATTATTATGAAAATTTTACTTGCTGGCATTACAGGTTTCATCGGTGGACATCTTTGCAGAAGGTTATTAGAAAATCAACATAATAAAATTCTATCCCTAATCAGGCCAAATACTGATATTGCAAGATATAAGGAAATCAAAAATAAAAAGGTTATCTGTAAATTAGGCGGATTGATAGATCTATAGTTTATAAATTCGGTTTCAATGAATGCAAGTTTGATGTTGTTTATCACATTGCAGAAATTTTTGAGGAAGAGACTTTTCAAAAAAAGAGTATTTAATTTTACTATAAGTTTTTGTCAAATATATAGCAAATGAGTAATTAGAATATACTATTAAAAGAATAAATACGTTAAAATAGAAAGGAAATTATGCGACATATAAAGAGTTTTTTTGCAATGATATTTTGGATAATTTTATATATTCCTACGACCTTATTTGTTTTTTTTGTTTTCTTGAAAAGTCTCTTTAGAAAGGAAAAACTAAAATGAATGAAATTACACAAAAGGAAAAGAAAATACTGTTAAATTTTATTGAGAGAAATCTGGACATGTCTTCAAAAGATTTAGATGAAGGGATTGGAACTGTTTATGAAAGAGTGGTGATTGACAAATATTTCAGACATATCCAACAAAAATATAATATAGAAACGGTCTTAGAAACACCAGCAGATGGTGTGACTGGAATTCCCGGTATAAATAGTCTGCAATTTGCACGAAATGGTGCTAAAGTATTTTTAACAAATCCATCCAAAAAGATGCTTATTAATGCACAGAAAGTATGGAAAAAAAATGATTTGGCTCCTTTAGTTGAATTTCATCAATCGGAAGTTGATGAACTACCCTTCAAAGATAATTCTTTTGATTTAGTGTGGAATTATTGTATGTTCGAACGTTTTAATCATCCAGAAGTTTTATTAGAAGAGATGAAAAGAGTTTCACAAAAATATGTTATGGTTATGACGCAAAATTTCCATAATTTCGGAACTTTGGTTCATTGGTTATTTCATAAATATCATAACCTGTATTGGGATCATGGACATACAAAATTAATGACATTTTCTGGAATAAAAGATAATCTAAAAAAAGTTAATCTAAAAATCCTGGAAAAAGGCACCATAGATACACCTCCATGGATGGATACCTGGGATATGCCTTTAAGGGGAGAAATTAAAACTTTCCTAAATCCTATTGGCGTTAAATGGAATTGGAATATTAACAAAGAAACCCAAAAGAAAGAAAAGGAGAATGAAAGAGGTGGATTGATTCCATTTTTAGCAAAAGTAGAAGAATATTTACCGGAATGGTTTAGTGTTATACAAACTCATCATCTTTATATCTTAACCAAAAAATAAAAAAATATTATGAGCAAGGTATATATAAAAAAAACAAACAAACCTTATGACTTAATTCAATTACTTAATAAGATTGATACTGACTTTAAGAAGAAAACAATAGCTTTTATCAAACCAAATGTAGTTGTTGGTGCAAAACCTAAAAAGGCAATAGTTGTTGAGCCTATTCTGGTTAAATATTTGGTTGACTTTCTTAGAGGTAAAGGAATTAAAAAAATAATAATAGGAGAAGCATCTGGATTGACGATAGATTCGAATAAGGCGATGCTTGAAAGTGGTTACGATATTTTTTTTGATCAACCAGACATAAAATCTATAAATATAGATAAAACAGAAAAGATACATAAAGAGTGGGAATACGGAAAAATTAAACTGCCGAAAATTTTATTCGGAGAAAATGTACTTTATATAAATGTTGCAAAGTTGAAAACACATATGCAAAGTACTGTAACTTTGGGATTGAAGAACCAAAAGGGAATCATCAGTGATACCAAAAAGAAATTTTTTCACAAGCAGGGACTTCATAAACCAATTGTTGAGCTTGCCAAAATAATCAAACCAGATTTAACAATTATTGACGGTATTCTGGGATTAGAGGGTGATGGACCTTTATATTCTGGTCATCCAATAAAATCAGAAATATTAATTGCTAGTAAAGACATTTTAAGTTGTGATATCGTTGGAGCAAAGTTTATGGGAATTGACACTGAAAAAGTATCTCATCTAAAATATGGTATTCAAGAAAAAATTGGTGATCCCGATCCACAAATAATTGGTGAAGATTTAGATGAAATTAAAATGAATTTTAAAAGAGCAGACGAAGAAAAATTCACTTTCCTTAAATTTACAAATATGAGAAATCCCTATGCTTGCAGTATGTGTGGACTTTCTTTGACAGAAACTTTTTATAGAATTCCTAAAAAACCAAAATTAGCCATAACTAAAGGTCCAAAATTAGCTTACTATTTTCTTTTTAAAGGGATTACATTTGTATATGGTAAAAATCCTAAATTGCCCCGAAAAACAAATAGAAGAATAATCTGCTTTGGAAATTGCACAAAAGAACTGGCAAAAGAAAAAGGCTGGGAATGGATTCCTGGTTGCCCACCTAAAATTGAAGATGTTTTAAAAATTCTATGATGTTTACTAAATGAAAATGCAAAACAAAAATGTAAAAAATTTATGTTTATTGAGAACTTACCAATTTGGTGGAGATTAAAACAATTCTGGCCGCACCATCGGTATGTAGTTGCTAAAAAGTAATTTAAAAAATTATGAATTCATTTATTAAAAAAAATATAAATTTCATTATAGGAATTCTTATTGGTATAGTTTGCTTGATTCTGTGGTTCATTATAATTGATTTTGATGAGTTTTTAAAATACTTTCATAAATTTGATTTGAAATTTGCCCTTTTGTTCTCATTCTTTTATATATTCGCATATTTTTTACGAAGCTTACGATGGAAGATTATCCTTAACCCTATTTATAAAATGAAAGTTTTTGAAAGTTTCAGAATTTTTATGGCTGGGATGCTGCTTAACTATTTAATTCCGATTCGGGTTGGAGAATTAGCAAAGTCTTTTATCCTAAAGAAAAATAAAGGAATAGGTATTGCAAAAACCCTGCCTTCCATTTTTATTGATAAAATGACTGATCTGTTTCCAATAATGATTATTCTCGTTCTAATACCTCTTATTACTGTTCAATTAAACGGAACGCTATACACGATTATTTTTCTTCTTTTATTTATTTATATAGCGTTCTTAGGTTTTCTCTTCTTTGCTGTAAATCATAAGCATATTGCACTAAAATTTACTGATAAACTTTTATTTATCTTCCCTAAAAAATATAAAAACCGTTTAGAATTTTTCTTTTTTAATTTCGTAGAGGGTATGTCTGTAATGAAAGGACGTATCAAAGATTATGTGATTGTTTATGGGTTAACTGTTCTCGCGGTTCTTTCAGAATCTTTGTATATTTATGCGGTTTTTCATTCATTTGGAGCAAGCAATACTACATATTTGAGAATTATGTTTGGTTATACTTTAATGAATTTGACTTATATATTGCCAACACCACCTGTCCAAATTGGTTCAAATCAATTTCTATGGGTTCTAATTTTTTCGTTTGCTTTAGGAATAGATAAAAATCTGACAGGTGCAGCTGTTGTTTTTTCTCATTTTTTAACATCTGTCTGGATATTTCTTGTTGGAGGAATATCCTTTTCTGTTATTGGAGTAAAAATTAAGGAAGCATTTCGTCAATCTCATCCACAAGAAAAGTAAAATTGTACCAAGGACAAAATTTTTCATAATTATTTATAAACCGAAAATCAGCATTATGCTTTAAGATGGAGTAACTATGAAAAGTTCCTATATAATAATATTATTTTTTCTGCTCATCTATAATTGCCTATTAGCCCAGGAAATTTCATTTTCCGTCCAAGATAATCCCAATGATGACGGCTCTGGAATTGTACTCCAATGGAATTTTGATAACAAAGATATAAGCAGCATTATTATTAAAAGAAGTACTGATAACATTCATTTCAAAAAAATTACCAAACCCTTAATTTCTGATAGGAAACACCTTGATCAGGATGGGATTTCTCCTGGAATTGATTATTATTATCAAATCCATTTTCTGGATAGGAATGGTGAAGAGATAATTCCACCGATTTTAGCTTCTGCATCCTCAAAAGCACAGTGGTTTAATAAAGATAAGATACCGCTACTTGTAATGACACTTTTGCTCACTACCATAATCGTATATTTGATATCTTCAGCAAAAAAAGGAAAGAGGTTGTTTATAAGAAGAATCAGCGGTCTGGATATGATAGAAGAAGCAGTAGGACGAGCCACTGAGCTGGGAAAACCTATCTTGTTCGTGCCCGGAATTATGGACCTTGATAATATCCAAACTCTGGCAGGACTAAATATTCTTGGTCATTTGGCTCAGAAAGTCGCCCAATATGACACTACCATCCATGTCCCGGTTTGTCGCTCAATGGTTTTGTCCACAGCAAAAGAGATAGTGAAAGAATCCTATCTGCGAGCCGGCAGGCCGGACGCATTCAATCCTGATTCTGTATTTTATCTTACGGATGACCAATTCGGGTATGTTGCAGGTGTGGATGGTATAATTGTGCGTGAAAAACCAGCAGCTAATTTTTACCTAGGAGCTTTTTATGCCGAATCTCTAATTTTAGCTGAAACCGGATTTGAAAGTGGTGCTATCCAGATTGCCGGAACTGCTATGCCGTCTCAAATACCTTTCTTTGTTGCTGCCTGCGACTATACTTTGATAGGTGAAGAATTATATGCCGCATCTGCTTATCTTTCCAAGATTCCCGCACAATTGGGCAGCCTTAAGGGCCAGGATTATGGCAAAGTTATCGTCATATTTCTAATCTTTATTGGCATTATTCTGGAAATATTCAATATACATTTTTTTAAAGACTTCATATCAATGAAATAAATTTCCGTATAAAATACATGGAATTTTATAGAAAATAGTATTGCGAGGAAAAATGAGAAGACAATTTCCTTTGATTATAACATTTTTTATAGGCACATTGATCGTCATTTCTGAATTCATACCTCATAAACCTTTTGGGAATTTATCCGATACATTTTACGGATGGTTTTTGATCATATCCGGTTTTGCTATAATTCTTGGTCAGTTGAATCTTTTTAAAGTTAACTTAATAAAAATCTCAAGAAAATCTCCCAATTGGCGCTATTATATTATAGCATTAGTGAGTTTTATCATTATGGTTCTCTTTGGTCTATTATGGGGAACACAAAAACATCCAGGACTTCTAACAAATACACAACCGTTAATTGATTTTTTAGGCAGAAAACCCTTTGACTATCTGTTCAAATATTTCTTTGAAAACCTTTCTGCTACGATGTTCTCTCTCTTGGCATTTTTTGTAGCTTCTGCATCATATCGGGCATTCAGAGCCAGAAGTCCAGAATCTACTTTGTTGCTTACCTCAGCAGTTCTGGTTATGCTCGGAAGAACTACTATCGGTACCTGGATAACAGGTTGGGTGCCGGAATCTCTGACCTATCTCCATCTTCCTAATATTGCGAACTTTATCATGGAATATCTCAATACAGCGGCGCAGCGAGCCATAATGATATGTGCAGGTCTCGGCGTTGTAGGTAGTTCCTTAAGAATCATTCTTGGAATAGAAAGATCCTATCTGGGAGGAAAATAATCATGAAAACATTAAATATTTTAACGAAAATAGACAGACGAATAATTTTCCTGCTGATATTTTTCGGAGTTGCTGTTCCGCTACTTGTTACAATTAATTTTAAACTGGGAGTAACAAAAAATGTCCGTAAAGTATACAATATGGTTGAAGAGACTCAGGAAAATTCTAAAGTGGTAATTTCTTATGATTACGGGCCTTCCACAAAACCGGAAATACAACCGATGGCGATTGCCTTGCTCAATCATGCCTTTCGGAAAAAACTGAGGGTAATTTGTGTCGCTTTGTGGCCCATGGGTGTGCAGATGTGCAATGAAGCACTGGAAACTACTTTGCAACATTTTCCAGATCTAAAATACGGAAAAGATTATGTGAATTTGGGTTATAAAACCGGTGGACAGGTAACCATCAACCATATGGCAAAAAACTTTCGCAGCACTTTTCCCACAGATGAAGGCGGAACACCGATTGACGAACTTCCTATTTTAAATGGAATCAATAATTTTAATAAGATAGCATTTATCATCGGACTTTCTGCAGGTGACCCTGGGATAAAGCAATGGGTTCAGGTGGCTCACGATTCATACGGAAAGCCTGTTGCTGGTGGCTCAACTGCTGTTCAAGTTCCATTCCTTCTGCCTTATGTCAATAAGCAGCAGCAATTGACAGGATTGATAGGCGGTTTAAAGGGAGCGGCTGAGTATGAAAAACTTATCAATCTTCCCGGTTTTGCTACCAAAGGAATGGACGCTCAGTCTATTGCTCATCTGATCATAATACTGTTTATCATTATCGGTAATATCGGTTATTTTGCATCTAAAAAACAGAAGGGAAAAATCAAATCCTAAATATATTTTTGCTGAAAAGGAGTCTTTATGACATATATAATAGAAAGAATTGGCATTTGGATCGGAGCATTTTTAACCTTTGCTATCCTTAGCTTTCTCTATAAGGACAATCCGTTTTATAAAATTGCAGAACAGATTTTCATTGGTATTTCTGCGGGATATTGGTTTATCTACACTATTTATAATATTTTGATTCCCAATCTTTTTACGCCAGTTTTGACGGATCTTTCAGCAAATCGATTACTTTTAATCCCTGCCTTTTTAGGTTTTCTTATGCTTTGCAGACTAATACCCAAAATAGATTGGGTGAGCCGCTATCCTATCTCATTTGTGATGGGAACCACTGCTGGAATGAGCCTGATATTGTTTCTGCGTTCCGATATTATCAAACAAACTTCTGAAACTATGATGAATCCCTTTTCTGCTCCAGATTTAGCCGCAACTATCGGACAACTTATCTTGATAATCGGCACTATTACAGGAATAATATACTTTTTCTTCAGTAAAAAACATGAAGGAGCATTTGGGACAACAGCAAAGGTTGGTATTTATTTTCTTATGATAAGTTTTGGAGCGGCATTTGGATATACTATTATGGCGCGTATTTCTTTATTGATTGGAAGATTAAATTTCTTGCTTGGGAATTGGTTGGGGATAATAAAGCCATAGATATATATTTTCTGAAAACAAATAGATTTTGACAAATATGAATAAAATACTGCATTTCGTCCACAGTTAATTAGAGTTTATCCGGTAAAGTCAGTTTTTCAGACAAAATGGAAACTTGACTTAAGCTCCCCTCTATCAGCAAGCTGATAGTTCAGTTAAGATGAAACCGAGGGAAGTAAAACAAGAGGCTATCTTGTTAATTTTAGCAATAATTCTAATTCCTTATAATTCAAGAAGTTAGAAAGTAGTTTCATAGGAGTTAAAGCCAAAAAATTGATCATACAGTCCGCCAGACCCAATTAATCGGGACTCCGTCTCGGAGCTGGCGGATGTAATCCTGTATTTAGCGAACAAAAAACACCATTATCCCGATTCACCCTTCGCAGTTCATCCTTCGTAGTACTGCGGAGAATGGATGCTACGCCCGTCCTCCGTAGAAGTTCTCTACTTCGGAGGATGGAGAGAACGGGTATATCGGGAGTGTTAGGAATAATTTCATTTGATTAGCTGCTGTCAGGGACCAATCCCTGACAGTCATTGATAAGTTATCAGGAACCATTCTCTATCGTCATGGAATGGTCCGTGATGGCTCTATTAATCTCAATTGTTGTTAATCAGATAGAAGAAATCACCAAGACCTTCAAGGTTCTGTAAACCTTGAAGGTCTTTTATTTTCCCTCCTATTCTTGACAACATAATATCAATCTAACTTTTAAAGTAAAAATCATTTGAGGTGTGGAATGCAAAATATTTTATCAGAAGGTGATGTTCAAACTATAGAAAATCTATCAAAGTCACGAGAAACAATTATTAAAGAAATACATAAAGTTATTATTGGTCAGGATAAAGTTATAGAATATTTCTTAATTGCACTTTTTGCCAATGGGCATTGTCTTCTTGTTGGAGTACCCGGACTTGCAAAAACTCTGCTAATCAGCACAATTGCACAAGCACTGGATTTGAAATTTAGCCGTATTCAATTCACTCCTGATTTAATGCCTTCAGATATAACTGGAACGGACATTCTCACCGAAGATAGAACAACAGGAAAAAGAATTTTCCAATTTGTTAAAGGTCCGGTTTTTGCTAATATCATTCTTGCAGATGAGATAAATCGAACACCACCAAAAACCCAATCTGCTTTATTAGAAGCAATGCAAGAAAGAATGGTCACTGCTGGCAATAATACTTTTCCACTATCCCCACCATTCTTTGTGCTTGCAACCCAGAATCCAATTGAACAGGAAGGCACATATCCTCTGCCAGAAGCACAATTAGACCGATTCATATTTCATATTGATATTGATTATCCAGGTTATGAAGAAGAGAAACTGATTGCAGAATTCACAACAAGCCAGGAATTTCCAAAAATAAATAAAGTAATTGATGGTGTGGAAATTAACAAACTTCAAAAGTTTATCTTCAAAATTCCTGTATCTGAACACATTCTTAAATTTGCAGTAGACCTCGCCAGAATTTCGCGTCCTAACGAAAAATATGCCCCTGATTTTGTGAAAAAATGGGTTAACTGGGGTTCCGGACCGCGTGCTTCTCAATATCTAATTTTAGCATCAAAAACCAGAGCCGCTCTTTATGGCAGATATACACCTACTATTGAAGATATAGAATTCGTTGCAACACCGATTTTGCAACACCGGATCTTACTAAATTTTGCTGCAGAAGCTGAAGGAATTAAATCAAAGGATTTGATTAATAAGTTAATAAACTATGTTAAGAAAAAATAATCTACAAAAAACTATAAGGAGGAACAAAGAATGAAAAAAAAGCAATTAATAATAAGCGACTCAAGTTTCGCAGAATATATTATAAAAGGTTAAATATGATTTTTTTAAGTAATTTTCATTCCTGTGAAACTTCAGTAAGTGGTTTACTAATAGTAGGATTACTAATATTTTTTCTCTCATCTTGCACAAGTAAGAAGCCAAAGAGTGAACTTACTCAAACCGAAGAATTGGTTTCTTTTGTCAATAAAGCAGTTGAATTGATAGAAAATGACGGTGAAGATTGTTTTCCGGAATTCAGAAAGAAAGACAGTAAATGGTTTCACGATGACTTGTATATTTTCTTATGGGGTCTGGACGGAATGAGATATGTATATCCACCAAACCTTCAAGGCGAAGGTAAAAATATGATTGGTTTAAAGGACATTAAGGGAAAACCTATCGGCAGATTAATTGTTGATGCAGCATCAGGCGAAAAGGGTGAAGGTTGGGTTCATTATCAATGGCCCAAACCAGAAGAAAAAGAACCATCTTGGAAAAGCACTTTCGTAAAAAGAGTAACGGCTCCATCTGAAAAAACATATCTTGTCGGAAGTGGTTTGTATAACCTTAAGATTGATAAGAGTTTCATTGTTGAAGAGGTTAATGATGTTATTGTTCTGATTAAAAAAGTTGGCATTTCAGCTCTTGACACAATAAAAGCAAAGGCAGGTAAGTTTATATTCTTAGATACCTATGTATTCATAAAAGATATTAAAGGTAACGAATTGGTAAATCCAGCTTTCCCGGAATTAGAAGGACAGAATTTATATGATTTGCAGGATTCTAAAGGAAAATATTTTATTCATGAGGAGCTTGAAACACTAAAAACTAAAGATGATTGCTGGATGGATTATATGTGGCCCAAACCAGGTGAAACAACACCCTCCAAAAAATTGGTTTATGTAAAAAAAGTAATTGTTGGACAAGATACCTTAATAGTTGGAGCTGGCTATTTTCCTGAATAATAAGGAGCATAAATGAAGAAAATATTAGTAATAGACGACCAAATAGAGAGTCTTATCGCAATAAAGGATGTATTAACTTCGCAAATTTCAGAATGTGAAGTATTTACTGCTCAATCAGGACCAGAAGGGATTGAAAAAGCAAAGAAAGAATTACCTGATACTATTCTGCTTGATATTAAAATGCCTGAGATGGATGGATTTGAAGTTTGTAAACGACTTAAAACCGATGAAATTACAAAAAACATTCCAATTATTATAGAAACGGGAATATATACTGATTCAGAAACTCATATAAAAGCATTAAACCTTGGTGCTGATGCTTTTCTAACAAAACCTTTAGATGCAAGTAAACTTATTGCTCAAGTAAATGTAATGATTAGAATTAAAAAGAGCAATAGAGAACTTCAAAAGCAGAGAAATTATTTTGAGGCATTATTTAATAGTGCTCCTACTGCAATCGTCTCATTAGATATGAATCAGAATATACTAAATATTAATCCTCAATTTGAATCTATTTTTGGATATCCTCTAAATGAAATAAAGGGAAAAAATATTGATAAATATATCGTCCCAAAAGATAAATTGTCAGAAGCTATAAAGATTACAGAAAAAGTTCTTCAGGGAGAAACTTCAAAAACAGAATCAATAAGAAAAAGAAAGGATGGCTCATTAGTTCCTGTTACAATTGGTTTAGCTCCAATCCTTGTTGAAGGTAAGCAGGTTGGATTGTATGGAATCTATAGGGATATTACAGAAAGAAAGCATGCAGAACAAATCCAATCAGTGTTATATAACATCGCTAATGCCGTCCATACTACAAAGGAGATTAACGAATTATTGTCATCAATAAGGAATTATCTAAGCACAATTATTGATACAACTAATTTCTATGTAGCTTTATACGGCAAAAAGACTAATACTATCTCCCTTCCCTATAATGTTGACGAAAAAGATAAATTCACTTCATTCCCAGTTGGTAAAACTTTCACTTCTTATGTTATAAGAACTGGGAAACCTCTTCTTGCTACTGGTGAAGTACAAAATAATTTGGTTAAATCTGGAGAAGTAGAATTAATTGGAACACCCGCAAAGGTATGGCTTGGAGTTCCTTTAAAATTAGAAAGTGAAGTTATTGGTGTTATTGCTGTCCAGAGTTATACAGATGCTTCCTTGTATAATAAAAAGGATGTAGATATTTTGGAGTTTGTATCTAAGCAGATTGCTATTGCTATAGAGCGAAAAAAAGCTGAAAAAGCATTACAGATTGAAAAAGCATACTTTGAGCAACTTTTTGAAAGCTCACCTGAAGCAATCGTTCTCGTAGATAATGATAGTAAATTGCTTAAAGTAAACAAAGGATTTACAAAAATGTTTGGCTACACCCAGAATGAAGTTGCCAGAAAATCGATTGACGACTTAATAGCACCCGGAACTATACATAATGAGGCAGGTCGTTTAACAAAAGATGTTGCAAAAGGAAAGGATATTGCTATTGAATCTATTAGAAGATGTAAAAATGGAAATCTAATCAATGTCTCTATACTTGGAACTCCTATTAATATTGAAGGTGGTCAAATCGCAGTATATGGAATTTATCGTGACATTACTGAACGCAAGCAAGCTGAAGAAGAAAGAGAAAGGCTTATTACAGAACTAACAGAAGCAAAGGGAACTATTGAAGAAAAAAACGAAAATATAATGAGTAGCATTAGATACGCCAAAAGAATCCAAAAAGCAATCTTACCTATAGAAAAAAGAATGTCTGCTGTATTAAAAGATTATTTTATCATTTTTAAGCCTCGAGATATTGTATCAGGTGATTTCTATTGGTTCAGTAAATTTGATGATAAAATCTTTATTGCAGCGGTTGATTGCACAGGTCATGGTGTACCCGGAGCTTTTATGTCTATGATAGGTAATTCACTTTTAAATAAGATTGTTAATGAAAACAAAATATTTAATCCAGCTAAAATTCTTGAGCAATTACATAAGGGAGTTCGTTTATCATTAAAGCAAGAAATGGGTGAAACAGATACCTCTGATGGAATGGATGTATGTCTTTGTATGATTGAAAAAAGTAGAAATAAAATAACATTTGCCGGTGCGAAACGTCCTTTGTATTATATCAAAGATTCTGAACTTATTGAATTTAAAGGTGATAGAAAACCTATTGGTGGAAGACAAAAGGAAGAGAAAAGAATATTTAAAAATAAAGAATTTACTGTATTAACAAGAAGTATGCTCTACCTTACAACAGATGGATTCGCAGACCAGTCCGATCCTAATGGTAATAAATTTGGTTCAAAACGGTTGAAAAAATTATTACTAAATATTCATAAATATAATTTAGATAAGCAAGAAAAGGCATTAACAGAGGATTTGGATAGTTTCCAGAATGGTGAGCCACAAAGAGATGATATCTTATTAATGGGAATTAGGTTATAAAATCTTTACAGGATTATTAAACCTTGTCAATTTGTGTATTAATTTTGATTATATAAAAGAAAGGATTTATTAATGATTAAGTTAAATCTGTTTGAATATTACAAACAAATGAGCAAGAATAAAATCGTTTTTGCATATAAAGGAACTATTTCTCAAGATGTTTTGGTAGAATTAGCAGAATTAGTTAAGGATAAATTATTTTCCAGCTCAGAACAACGAAACACGATAAAAAAGGTTTTTGCAATTTTTATAGAACTTGCTCAAAACATTTTGCACCATTCTGCAGAAAAAGTATCTATAAAAAGAGCTGATAAAAAAATCGGAACTGGAATAATCGTCGTAAGTGAAACAAGTGACTATTATACAATTACATCTGGAAATTTAGCAGAAAGAGAAAATTTATTAGATGTTATAAAAAGATGTGATTTTATTAACTCCCTTAATGCAGTAAAATTAAAAGAATATTATAAAGAGCAAAGAAGCCTCCCCTTTAAAAAGGGAGCTTCTGGACCAGGTTTAGGATTAATTGATATAGCAAGAAAATCAAAAAATCCACTTGAATATGATTTTAATCCTGTTGATAATTCATATTCATTTTTGATATTATCAGCACAAGTTGGAAAGGTTAGCTAAATGAAAAATCTATATCTCCCAAAAACGAAATATACACTTGAGGTCAATTTTGATGTAAAAAAGAGAATATTTGAAATGACTGGAGCCTCTTATCCTGAAAATGCAATGGAATTCTTTCAACCTATTTTTGACTATATCCAATCATATATTACTAAAATTCGTAAACCAATAAATCTCAATCTGAAAATAAATTACTTAAATACAAGCTCCACAAAATGTCTTATTGATATTCTGGAAATGTTAGACCAACATAACAATGACTTTGGTAATGTTACGATAAATTGGTATTATGATAAAGATGATGAAGATATACAAGAAATGGGCGAAGACCTGTTAGAAGATTTTGATTTACCAATCAATTTAATATCATATTAGAATTCTATGATTGAAAACAATAAAAAGAATCACTATCAAATTTTTGAAAAAGAACTGAGCGTTCTTGAAGAAGCTAAAAAAATTTTATCACTATCTGTAACTAAAGATGAGATTATAGAAAGATATTCTTTAATAATTAACAAATATGAAAAATTACTTAAATTGATTGTAAAAGTTACAAGAATTAGCGATAGAACTGAAAATAAACTAATTAAAGCAAATGAAAAAATAGAAAAGCAGAATAGAGAATTAGAAAAAGCAATATCTGAAATAAAAACTCTACGAGGTATTCATCCTATTTGCTCTTACTGTAAAAAAATCCGCGATAGCGATGGAAGATGGGTACAAATTGAACGCTATATTCATAAACATTCTGAAGCTGAATTTAGCCATGCTATCTGCCCGGAATGTATGAAAAAAGTGTATCCCAAACAATATAAGAAACTAAAAGAAGAGGGAAGAATCTAAGAATAATAAATTTTGATGTAACTGGCAAAAAATCATTGGCTTGCTTAATTACACTGGAAAATTCATTAATGTCTTCCCTCACGAATTATTTATTCATATTAAATTTCAAAAAAACTTGATTTTTTTACCAAGCCTTTTCAAAATATTACATATAAAATTTAGGAGACAACAATGAGTGTAAGAAGCGAAGTATTTAAATGGCTTGAAAACCATCCAGACCAGGCAATCAAAAAAGGATTTGACTCCAACACTGAATTAAATAAAGCTTTTCCTGACCAAAATATCAAACTACTCTCTAAATACAAAATTCAGTATAATGAAGAAAAAAAGCGAGAAATACCAATTAAGACAAAAAAACAAAAACCACCTATAGAACCAAAACCTAAACCTGAAATTAAAATTACTCCACAAAAAGAATCTATCAAAATAAACATTAACTTTACTGACTTTCTGAAAAAAGTAATAAAAAAGAATAAAAAAACTATTTTATTATGTGCTGTTGGAATTTTGTTATTGCTACCGCTTTTTCTAAAATTCAAATCTATTAGAAACTCGCACAAGAAATAGAATCAATAGTTGCCTGATAACATTAGACCGTTGCAAAAATTTTCAGTTTGCCCATAGATAGATCTGTGGGCTTCTATCTAGCGTGCAAACGGTAAGATAAATAGAATAGAAACCCATAACTTTAGTTATGGGTTTTAACCAACAAATACAAAAATTAACCGTTTTAACGGTTTCTTTAAGTGGACTCATATCTTTTATAAGAGAAAAATGTCTAACATCAGAATCATCATAATATAAAACCAAAAAGATTGTCTGGAATAAATTAGAAAAATACTAAAACCATGAAAAACTTACTAAAAACACATAACTTATTTTCCCGCTTTCCAAAATCTATATCTAAAGAAATCTTTGAAACTCTACTTAAAACTGAATCATTTAAATTAGAAAGGATAATTTCAACAGGTCAATCAACTACTGCTAAGAAATGGCTAAATCAGGATACAAATGAATGGGTAATTTTACTAAAAGGAGGTGCTGGATTGTTGTTCAAAGAAAAAAATAAAATTCTTACGATGAAACCTGGAGATTATATTCATATTCCTGCTCATAAATTGCATAGAGTTGAATGGACAGATAAAAACGAACCCACGATTTGGTTAGCTCTCCATTATCAATAATCATATAAAGTTGTTCATAAAAATATAAGGTAAACTGCCAGGTCCTCTCTAAAAAGAGGGGATTTAGGCGTGCCCCGTAAGGAAGGATGATCCCAGTTGGATAAGAAGAAAATCCAACGGGGTAAACCGTATCGGTGGTATGTTAATATGAGATATTTCTATTTTTACACAGCCTTTTCAGTTGTGGGAAAAATAATCTAATAAACATATTTTAACCATTTTATCGGTCTCAGCGTCCAGAGGGAATGGTTTTTATAGTAAACTCAATTATAATTAAAAACATTGCAAAATAAATAATTTCTTAAATAAATTGACAATATATTTATATTTTTAAAATAAATCTCAATAAAGAATGGAGGAAAAAATGAGTATTAATGTCCTTATTATTATCATAATTCTGGCTCTGATTATTCTGACCAAAGCTATTAGAATTGTCAGAGAATATGAACGAGGTGTAGTTTTCCGTCTCGGAAGGCTATTGAGAGCTAAAGGTCCAGGTTTGTTTCTGCTGATACCTTTCATAGACAAGATGGTGAAGGTTGAGCTTAGAACCGTTACAATGGATGTGCCACCACAAGACATTATAACAAAAGATAATGTGCCTGTTAAGGTTAATGCTGTTGTGTATTTTCGTATTCTCAACCCAGAAGATGCGGTTGTAAAAATTGAAAACTACTATCAGGCTACCTCACAGATTGCACAGACCACTCTTAGAAACATTCTGGGAAAATCCGAACTTGATGACCTACTTTCCCGCAGAGAAAAAATCAGCCAGGAATTACAAAAAGTAATTGATGAGCAAACTGACCCCTGGGGTATTAAAGTTAGTGTTGTTGAAGTAAAAGATGTAGAACTTCCATCCACAATGCAAAGGGCAATGGCAAAACAGGCAGAAGCAGAAAGAGAGAGAAGAGCAAAGGTTATTCATGCAGAAGGAGAATTCCAGGCTTCTGCAAAACTTGCACAAGCAGCTGATGTTCTCAGTAAAAATGCTGCATCTATACAGTTAAGATTCTTACAAACCCTTACTGAAATTTCATCAGAAAAGAATTCAACAATTATTTTTCCAATCCCAATTGACTTGTTGAAATCATTTATGGAAAAAGGCAAACTCCCAGTTGATTTAATGAGGTCAGTTATGGAAAAAACTGGCAAAAACAAAAAGGAATAAACTGACCAATATCTAGAAAGGTAAGTTAAAATCACTTAGAATCAAGAGGGTGGTCTATAGGTATTGCTATAACTAAAATACCGCATAATCAAACCAATAGGAGAAATTATGGAAAAAGAGATAGGTAAAGTTATCCATTTCTGGGGTCATATCTCGGTTGCAGGAATTGACCTCACAAAAGGTGAACTTAAAATCGGGGATACAATCCATATTAAAGGACATACCACTGATTTCACTCAGAGAGTAGATTCAATTCATATTGAAGAGAATGCTATTGAAAAAGCAAAAATTGGCGATTCCATTGGAGTTAAAGTTAAAGAGCATGTCCACCAGCATGATACGGTCTATCTTGTAATAGAGGAATAAGAAAGAGAAAACGACTTTCATTTACCCGACTATAGCAAGAATAAACGCAACAAAAGTGTGTCTATGCACCTGTTTTAGGTAGCATAGATGCAATATTGCGTTTATATAATTGTTAGCTTTCATGCTTAGGTAGATAAGACAAAGGTTGTGCGGGAATTATGGATATTAAAAACCGTCCAAATCATAGGATATATATTCAAGTGCTTCGTGAAATGTCTCCTGAAAAAAGGTTGCTTAAGGCATTTGAGTTGTCTGAATTTGCCAATCAACTTTTTACTTATGGATTACATAAGAGGTTTCCAAAACTTTCAGGTGAAGAGTTCAAAAAAATACTTTTGGAGCGTCTCGATAAATGTCACAACAGGAATTATTAAAGAAGGTTATTCAAGCCCTCAATCAAGCTGGAATCCAATATATGATAACAGGTTCTGTCGTTTCAAGCTTGCAAGGTTCACCCATGACATAGATATGGTCGTTGCTATTCAAAGCCTGAATGCTAATGAATTAGTTGAAGCTTTTCCGCCATCTGATTTTTACTTAGATAAAGACAGCATTCGTGATGCGATTAACAGACGAAGTATGTTCAATCTAATTGACTTAAAGGATGGAGATAAAGTTGACTTTTGGATATTGACCGACGAACCCTTTGACCAGTCACGTTTTCCACGTAGGTATAGGGAGGAATTTATGGGGCTAAAAATGCAAGTTTCGAGTCCAGAGGATACAATCTTAGCCAAATTGAGATGGGCAAAGCTTTCCGGTGGAAGTGAAAAACAATTTACCGATGCCCTACGAGTTTATGAAGTACAATATGGGAGATTAGACATAGATTATCTGGAACATTGGGTAAAGAAATTAGATGTTGAATCATTATGGAAACGGCTAACTGATAAGGCGAAAACAGGATAATTAACGCACCGCAGATAACAGCATGTTTGCCCGTCTGTTGCGGACAGGCAGTTCGCTTCGCTAATGTGTATCTTGTGATAGAGGAATAAGGAAGATTAAAGAGTCTTTTATTTAATGGTTTAATGAAAACCCAGAAACTTGAATTAAGTTCCAATTCATCGGGACTTGATTTAAGTTTTGTGGAAATAACTCACAAATTCGAAACTTAACTAAGTTCTTACTACTTAAGTCAAGTTTCAAAATCATTTGTTTATATCCTGTATGTTGGAGTATATATAAATCTTAGTAAAAATAACATAAAAAAATAATTCAAAACAAAAATTACAATATAATAATGTCAGAACTATTAACTATTAAACAGGCAAGCAAATGGGCAAGTGAATATTTGGGGGAAGAATGGAATTAATTGATAAAGATGAGATTTTATTTTATATTTCAAAGGAAACAATACAATATGAGGCATTAGAAAAGATTGGAAGATATTTAACTGACGATGAATTAGAAATCGCAAAAGAAGGCTTAGAATGGGGATTGATGACAGATATTGATTCAGTATATAATACAATTCTTTTTGAAATGATACAAAAAGAGTAAATATATGGAAAAAGATAAAATAATCTATTCAATTAATATTGAAGATGTCCAAACAGTTGCAAAACAAGAATTAAATAGAAGACTATCAGATGAAGAACTAAAAATGGTTGAAACGAGATTAGGTGACTACATAGATTGGTATGAAGCAATAAATACAACCATTAATGAAATAACTAAAAAAATATAATTCTTCAATAAAAATTTCACCAAAGAAATAAATAAAAAGTTGATTATAGCTATAAACTATTAACTCTCCTCACTTAAAAAAATTGACACAAACACTTTAAATACAATTTCTATCTACGCATAAATATTAAATAGATTAATCTGTGTTTACCCCGTGTAATCCCCGATTTAATCGGGGAGAAGCGTTTTATATTACACGGGGTGAATCAGTGGCTAAAATCAAAATAGAAATATGGCAAAAGAAAAATATTTAGTTACCAGTGCTCTTCCATACGCTAATGGTGATTTGCATATTGGACATCTTGCAGGTGCATATCTACCTGCAGATATATTTGTAAGGTTTCAAAAATTGCTTGGAAATGATGTAATTTATATCTGTGGGACAGACGAACACGGTACACCAATTTCAATAAAAGCAGACCAGAAAAAAGTTCCTCCAAGAAAAATCGTAGCCAAATACCATAGAAGAATCAAATCGGTTTTTGAAGGACTTAATTTTTGTTTTGATAATTTTTCAGGAACTGCTCGTCCAGTGCACTACGAAATCTCACAGAAATTCTTTACCAATCTATTAAAAAATGGTTATATAACCACACATACAAACAAACAGCTTTATTGTCCTCATTGTAAACGCTTTTTGCCGGACAGATATGTTGAAGGTGAATGTCCATTTTGTCATTCTAAAGAAGCTCGGGGAGACCAATGTGATGCTTGTGGAAAACTTATTGACGCCATTCAACTAATAAATCCTGTTTGCATAACATGTGGCGATACACCAATTATTAAAGAAACAACAAACTGGTTTCTGAATCTGCCGAAATTTTCAGATAAACTTAAAAAATGGATTGAATCAAAAACTGAGTGGAAAGATAATGTTAAAAAGTTCATCCTTGGCTGGTTAAAATCTGGCTTAAAAGAAAGAGCAATTACCCGAGACCTTGATTGGGGTGTTCCAGTTCCTCTTGAAAATGCAAAAGGGAAGGTAATTTATGTCTGGTTTGAGGCTCCAATCGGATACATTTCATCAACTATTGAATGGGCAGAAAGAATTGGTCAACCAGAAAAATGGAAAGATTACTGGTTTGATAAAGAAAGAAAACTAATTCATTTTATCGGTAAAGACAACATTCCATTTCATACAATAATTTGGCCCGCTGTTCTGATGGGTCAAGACGAAGATTATATCTTACCTTATGATGTTCCAGCAAATGAATATCTTAATCTGGAAGGAAGGAAAATCTCCACAAGCAAAAACTGGGCTGTGTGGATTAATGAATATTTAGAAGATTTCCCTGCTGACCCGTTACGGTATTATCTCGCTGCCAATGCTCCTGAAAACAAGGACTGTGATTTTGTATGGAAAGAATTTCAAGAAAAATATAATACAGATTTAGCGAACATCCTTGGTAATTTTGCTAATCGTGTATTTAAATTTTCAAAAAGATATTTTGATGGAAAAATTTGTATTCCAAAAACATTTTCAAATTTATCAAATGAAACTTGGATAAATGCTCGTGCTATTGCTACAATTGAAGCAAAAGGTTATTATCAAAGTTATAAAGTACGAAAAGCTATAAAACGGATTATAGATATTGCTCGGGAGGGCAATAGATATTTCGATATAACAAAACCCTGGATTGAGATCAAACAGGATAAGAAAAAAGCTGAAGAAACTATTTTTATTTGTCTCGAACTTTTACGAATGATCTCAATAGTTCTCTCACCTATAATACCAGAAAGTATGAAAAAGCTTAGAAAAATGATGAATCTTCCTGATAAAATGTTATGGAAAAATATTAAGTATGAATTTAAAGAAGAAATTGTTTTAGGAAAAATTGAAACACTCTTTGAAAAAATTTCTGATGATACAATAGAAAAACAGATAAAAAAATTGAAAGGAATCTATATGCATGAAGAAAAAAGCAAAAAAATAATTGATTTTGAAACATTTCAGGAACTTGATTTAAGAATTGCAGAAATAATATCTGCAGAGAAAGTCAAAAATACAGATAAACTTCTGAAGTTGAAAATCGCAGTTGGAGATAATATCAAGCAGATTATAGCAGGAATTGTAAAACATTACGCAGTTGAAGATTTAATTGGCAAAAAAATTCTAATAATGAACAATCTCAAGCCAATCATTATCAAAGGCGAGAAATCTGAAGCAATGCTTTTGGCGGCAATTGATGGTGATAATTTGTCCCTTCTGATTCCGGAAAAAGATATTTCAAAAGGCAGCAAAGTGTTGTGATGAAAAAATTATCTCTTAACTTCCTTATCTCCATTATTATCTTAATTTTTCCAATCTTTTCATTATATAGCGCATCAAAAAGTATAACTAATTTTCATATAGGTTTGCTTATATTTGGTTTCAAATTTTTGGTTAATTTCATCAACCGCAGTTTTGTAACCCAAATATAAATTGCAATCAGGCTTGAATTCCCAGCGGAAATTAGAAAAGAAACCCAAATACATTGTTAGATCGTCAGACTTATAATTATTAAAACGCAACCCATTATTAAATGAGATATTATTATAAATATCCAAACCAATATCTCCATTCGCTATCCAATATTCATCGTCAATTCCTGAATCCTCTGGTATGTCATACCACTTATAATTAGCTGCATAAACACTATAGGAAAAGTATTTGGTTAAATTTCCCCAAACTGAAAACTTACTATAAAATTTATCATAAGTGTTAAAGAGATTGTAATTTAATTCTTTCCCTTTGCTAATGGTAATACTAAAACCAAACCAATTCAATTTATTCCAAGAAACACCACTGTAAACTTTGTGCCAATCAAAAATTTTGTTTAAATAATTTATCTGACCCATACAATATTTTGTCCATAAATTAATTTTATGTTGAGTATAACACCATACATTTATACCTATATTTTGGTCAAATAATTCTCCTGAACCATTGAACATAGCCTTTTGCCCCCATATACTACCTCCAAAATATTTAATTACTTTGCTATTAGGTTCTGTATATTGGTCGATATCTAAAAACATATTGTGATAATTTTTTTCATATATCTGTCCCATATCAACAAAATAATTTTTGCTTATTTTACCGCCCCCAACTGACCAAGAAAAATCTCCTTTCTTGCCATCATAATAACCATAAACAGAGTAACCTTTTTTAATTTCTGTTTCATCTTTTATAGAAGTGTCTATCTCAAATTTTATCAATTGATTATTAGTAAATTCCCAAACAGGTTCAAGGTGAAATACTTCATTATGATAATTTTTATTCATTCTGTTTAATAAAGTCATTTGAACAGAGAAATTGTTCCATTTTGGTTTGAACGCAAGCATATTATAAATATCATCGTAATTAGTTATTATTCCATCCTCTATTATCTTTTTATCCAGAGCAGATAGAAACCCATAAGAAAATCTTTCAGAATTTCCGGTCAATTTTATCCCACATCGCGGTTGCATAATATGACGGGAATAAAATAATTCACTATCTACACCGAAAACATCCAAATCCTCTATAAAGAAAAACCTGTTTTCATGATAAGTTGGAGCATATATTAAATTATAAATATCAGCCTCAGAATCAATTGGAACATCAGAAAAATCAGGGTTAATACTTAACTTTAATTTTGTGGAAAAACTGGGGTTAAAAGAAAAATCCAATCCAACATTGTAAGGATCAAAAGATACTGTTTTCTCAATCATATCATACTTTTTGATAAGATATGGACTAAGACGGTAGTTTTTGGCTTTATTGATTTTTTCATTGATAGTAATATCATAAGCTTTACGAAAGTAATCTTTACCCATATTAGTCGGCATATAAGGAATAGAATAAAATTCGTCATCTTTATAAAAATACCGAGTAAAAATTATATTCCATTTATATGGTGGGTTGCCAAAAAAACGTAGGTCTTTGAACGGGATTATCATTAAAGATTGCCAGATATCCTCAGAAATTTCGTTTTTGTATGTATAATTACTATTCCAACCTAAGTCCATCTTCAAATCAGGATTGCGAATGCCATCATATTTATTACCAAAAGGAAAGGAACAAAACATATAGGCATAATAATTTTTTACATCTGTAATAATTTGTATTCTTAAAAAGTCATTATTAGACCATTCATCTTTTCCGACAAACTTTCCTCTGGCAAATTGTTCATCTATTTTTGCTTCCCAAAGCACATACAAATTATCCCCATCATGCCATAACCAAATATCTGTTTTAAGTGGGCAGGCAAGCGAATCCTTAGGATAAATTCGCACAAAATCTGAGAGATGATTGCTGTTGGTTTTGAGCTCTTCTTCAGAGAAAGGAATTTCTAAACCAAAGCAGTTTAATGATAAAAAAATAATGATAGCGACTAATATGTATCCTCTTATTTTAACTCCAATCTGATATAACTTCAGAGATATAGTTTTTTAAAATTTGTAATCATATAATTTTTTATAATTGTTATTCATTTTAATTAACTCATTGTGAGTCCCTTGTTCTATAATTCTTCCATTATCCAGAACAAGAATTTTATTACATTTTCGCGTGATTGTTAAATGATGTGTAATGACAAAAATAATCATATCTTCAGGCAAATTAATAATTGTTTTATTAATAAAGCTTTCACTTATCGGATCAATATTGGAGGTTGCTTCATCTAAAATCAATATCTTTGGATTTCTTATTAATGCTCGAGCAATTGCAATCCTCTGTTTCTGACCAACTGATAAATTCGCACCTTTTTCTCCAACAATCGTTTTATATCCAATTGGTAATTGTTTGATAAACTCATCCGCATAAGCTTGTTTTGCAGATAAATAAATCTCCTCCTCGCTTGCTCGACCATTGCCAAATTTGATATTATTGTAAATCGTATCATTAAACAGATACGGTTCTTGCTCAACAATGGCTACCTGTCTTCGTAAAGCTATTAATTCTGATGTAACTAATCTCCTACCATTTAGAATTATATCACCTTCATCTATCTCATATAAACCTGCAAGAAGTCGCAGTAAAGTTGTCTTTCCCCCTCCAGAACTGCCCACAATACCTATCTTCTCACCATTTCTTGCTGTGAAACTTATTCCTTTTAATATTTCTTCTTCTACAATTTTATTTGTAATGAGATTTTTATCCTTAAGATTTTTAAATTTTATTCCATTAATATCTTCTTCTCTGTGCCTCTGTGCCTCTGTGGCAACTCTTTTCTCATAGGAAAAATGAACATTCCCAAAAGCTAATTGCTCAATCTTTTCTGGCAAAACTATCTCTTTATCTATCCTTTCTTCAGGCAAATCAAAAAGTTCTCTAACCCTTTCCAATGCCATTAGTGACTTCTGTATCTGTATATTGACATTTATCAATCTACTTGTTGGACCAAACAAATAACCCACAAACGAATTGAAAGCAATGAGTGAACCGAGAGTTAGATTTCCCTGTATTATCTCATAACCACCATAACCTATAATTACTATTGGTGCAAGTCCACCTAAAAAGCCGGTTACTGTGCTGTTGAGAAAAGATGTTTTTCCCAGTTTGATATTTGAACGAAATGCCTGCTTCGCTCTTTTGATATATCGCAAAAGATTGTATTTATATTTCAAAAAGACCTTAATCAACTCAACCATATTAAGCGACTCTTCTAATTGTCTCGTTGTCTGCGCATTATCCTCATAAAATACTTTTGATAATTTACGAATTATCTTGCTAAAATAGATTGTGGATGCTACAAAAAAAGGCAGAATTGTAATGGAAATCAGTGCCAGTTTCCAGTGAATAATAAAGATTGCCATAACTCCAACAAGAAAGGTAAGAATATCCTTTATTATCATTATAACAGTATCAGCAAACAAAGTTCGTATCCTGTCTGTATCGTCATTTATGCGGGAGATAAGATAACCTGTGCCGTATTTTTTGTTTATCTTAAGTGGAAGTTTATTTATTTTCTCCAGCAAATCCAATCTGATGCTTAAAATTACTTTTGTATTGATTTTGTAAAAGAGAAGTCCTTGAAAATAGCCAACTACTTTCATAAAGATAAGCAAGCCCAATACAAGCAGGATTAAAAACAATAATTCTTGCAGGTTTTTGTTTGGAAGTGTTTTGTCTATTATGTGGCGTGTAATAAGCGGAGTGGGTAGGATGAGGATGGAGAGAAGGAATACGGAGATGCCACCTATTATTAGACTGGTGATGTGTTTTTTGAAATATGGGGTGAGGAAGCGGAAAATGAGGTTAGTGTTCATTTGTTTATTTTCAAAAAGTAATGTACTTATTTTATTGCCAATAATTTTAAGTTTCCTCATCCTATAAACATAAATAGACATTTTTTCTTAAAAAGTATACTTTGTAATTGTATTTAATTCTTGAGTTTTTTTCAGTATTTATTTCATCAGTTTTTTTAGAAATATATTATTTATCTTGTGGATTCTATTTAAACAATTGCTTAGTAGTAACCTAAACAATGCTCGTAAAACAACTCAAATAAATATATACTTTTTAGACATACTACACTTTTAAATTATATTATCTAATTATCTAAAATTTTATAGATAATTTTCTATATATTCAATAAATATATCGTTTCTTTGACTAAGTTTTTTGTTTAGCCAAAATTTATGTGCCAAACCTACTGTTATTAGAATCTTTTTCCTTGGGTTTTCTTTTATAGTAGCACTTATTTTCTCATAAAATTTCATGTTCCATTTTTCCTTTACCTCCCACAAACTGGGAAGAAGTTTTTTACAGTATTCATAAGCCATTTCATATAACAAGTCGAACCTTTTAGACTGAAGCATTTTTAAATTTTCACAAACAACAATTTTTTGGAAAATTCGTTCAAATTCATAATAACATTCTAGCCTAATATTCTCGATTAATTCTTCCTTCATCCTTTTAATTACTAAATCTCTTTCTTTTCCCCATGCCATACCTTCAGGAGTATTGGGTTGAATAGGAATAATATTATAACCTTCTTTGGAGGCAAGAGGAATAATTATTTCAGGATACTCAGGTTTCGATTTGCAGGTTATAATCCCATCTAGTTGATCCTGGCTCAATTCAGCACATATAATATCTGAATTTATCTTTTTAATGAGATTTTTTAGAACTTTCATACTATAATAAGAAATTTTATGATGAAGTTTATGTATTGTGCCTAATACAATTACTTTCGGGGGTATTCTTTCCTGTTCCATAATAATAATGAAAAGATTACTTGAATAATTCTTTAGTCAAATATTTCTTCAGGTAAAATTTATTCAAAGTAAGTATCTACAAACCAATCTAAATATAACTTATAACTCAACTTTATTTGTGTACAAAAGGGGAATTTGCTCTTCTTTTTTGATTTACAACCTCCATGACAAATAGGACGAAATTTACACTTACCACAAACTATATCATTAGTAAGATTCAACTCTGTCCAGTTTGCTAATTTACTTTCATTTATAACTAACTTACCTTCTTTATCAATTTTACTAATAGAATCTTTTTTTTCAACCATCGCTGCACACTTATATATACGACACTTAGGACCGATCACAAAAGAATCTAGCTTTTCAACTCCACAATATGTACCCCATCTTTTAATTGGTTTAAAAACAAATGGTACTTGCTTTGTACTTTTATCAATATTAATATATTTGTTGTATAATGTTAAAATCTTTGCTACTCGTTCAGGATGTTTATCAGGTGTAAACATTTTATCATAATGGTCTTTGGGCACAGTTGATAGCATAGATGTACTTTCAAATTCAAATATAACATCATCCCTGAGCTTTGGGGGAAAATTTTTTAAAAAATAATCCAGATAATCCAAATTTTCTTTATCTAAGTTTACTCTAATTTTTAATATTGTATCAATAGATTTTTTTTCTAAAAATGTTAACAGATTCTCCATAATTGTCTCATAGGTTCCCTTCCCATTTGCTAGTGGACGTCTCTTATCGTGAATTTCTTTTGGACCGTCTAATGTAATCATTATTTTTTGTAGATGAAATTCATCAATAAGGATTTGTGCTACCCTCCCTTTTAACAGGTAACCATTTGTTGACATTACAGAGTTGAATTCACAATTATTTTTTATACATATATTTCTAATTCTTGAATTTAATTTTCTTATTATTTCTAAGTTTAGCAATGGCTCTCCACCATACCACGCAATTGATAAAGGTGAAGTTGATCGATATTTCACTTGATTGTCAATAAATTTCAAAATTCTTTCCATACATCCATTATTCATATAAATTTTTCTATGTCTTTCGTAACAATATACACATCTGAAATTACAGTCAAAAGTATTTACTATTGTTATTGAAAGACCTTTTGATCCATATTGAGCCAACAACTCTCTTGAACGTATTCGGTTATTTTCTTCATTTCTATTTTTAACAATGAAGCCACCTTTAATCAAATTATTTTTTATTTCTATCAAGTTCGTTTCCAAATTGGGAAAACTGTCTGGTTTCTTTATTATAGATAGAGCTTGCTTAAACTGTTGTTCATTTTTGAATTTCAATAGTGCACCTGTTAATAAATTTACACCCACATAATTATTTTTAGGGGTTTTGCGAAATATATTATAATTCGATGCTTCCATAAATTACTTACTCCTTTTTTACAAGGGGACAATTTGATAATAACTCATTCTTGCATCCTCCATAACAATATTCGAGAAAAGGACACTGAATGCATTGTTTTATTTCAAATGGATCCTTACTAATAAAAGAATAAAAAAGAGAAAAATTCCGTTTTTCAATTCCTTGCTCATTTATACTTCCAATAATTTTATTCTTAAAAAACTGAGAAAAACATTGATAAAAATTACCCTCTAAATCTATTAGAAAATGGTTCCAGTGTTCAGCAAAACAATATGAATAGTTTGTAAACCAATTAAATGTAAATGGGATTTCCCTGCTTTTTAATTCTTCTCTTAATAGATTGATAGAGGTAGTCTCAAAAAAAGAGAATTTAGAATTATGTAGAGCTTCTTTTTGCCAACATGGGAAAAAGGGTATCTTTACAACTTCAATAATATTTTTGTCTATCTTCTCTGATATTGAATCGACTAATTCAATAATATTTTTAGGATTTGAATGATTGTCAATATTATAAAAACATAATATCAGCTTCTGGAAAATACCCAAGCGATTTAATCTTTTTATCCTTTCAGTATAAAATTTTATCTTTTCTAATAAATTTAATTCTTTTTCATTTATATCAAAAAATAAATAGTTAAAGTTAAAATAATCTCTAAAATCTTTATTTGGTAATTTTAAAGAATTAATAGGATTAATAGGATGAAGCACTGTAAATAAATTTCCGGTACTATATCTACAAATTTTTCTAAGTTCATTAATTGCTTTAGCATATTTATTAATTGAATTTAGATTGGGCATATAAAATTGAACCCAAGTATGCTCCGCCATTTGAATTTTTTGTTTCAACCATTTTATAATCTTTTCTTTTAACTTATTATGATCTTCTATTTTAAAAACAAAACTAATAAAAACAATATGACGACTGAACCTAATAAATTTATTCTTGAGAGATTTTACTTTTAATGACTCATTTTTTAATTTATTACTTCCCCCACATGTAAAATCTGAAATATTTAGCATTTTTCACATCCTTTTATATAAATTAAATAAACTGGGGAGATAATTTGTTTCTTCTCCCCAGGTAAAACCCCACACGTTTTTATAGATTAGGTTTTTCATCTAGAATCGCTACACACTGTTCACCACCACAATCAGCAAGTGGAACTGCAGACTTTGCAATATCTCCTTCTTTAAGAATAGTTATTTCCTCATCAAGCTGTATAGGGTTGATAAGAAATTTCATTTCTTCCTCCATATTTTACCCTTGTCCACTTTTCCTTCTCACCCAGGAATTTATTTACCTCACGGCATAAGGCGAGAAGTATTCCCTCAGCAACAGTATGAATAGCCATTTCTGGTTTGCCATATCCAAAATGGAACTTCTCCCAGCCGGTCTGCCTCTCTACATTGGGAAGAAAAATAGAGATGCAGATATTCAAGTGAATTTATTTTTTCCAACCCATCGGATATACATCCAACGGGTTAAAATTACGAATATATTTCTCACAGAGGTGTGAGATAATTTAAATATTTTTTGATAAAGATATTGGTATTCTTTAACTTTCATAATTTCTTATAAAATATTTTATGGGGCCTTTTAGGTAGCGTTATTTCACAAAACAAAAAAGGACGCCACTTCCATAACGTCCTGTCTCAAGGTATACCCTACCTAATCACCAAGACATAAGAAAGTGCGTCCGAATTGGACGCAACCTTCTCACTTGCTCTGGTGATTCGATAAAATAGGTATTTATGAGACAGAACCAGTAAAAGGTGCGAAAAATTTTTATTCTCGCTTTAAAACAGCTAAGTCATTTTTTTCCCTTAATTACAAATTAGTATATTTTTCACATTTCATATTTTAAACCATTTTTATTTCAATAATTTTTTAAATTCTTCAATACCAATGTTTGCATCTTTTAGAATACTTTTTAACACTTTAGGGTGAAGAATTTTTCCTGAATGATAAGGAATTGTAACACGAGTATTTAGTTCATTTCGGTAAATTTTATGACTACCACTTTGTCGTACCAAATGGAATCCTAAATGTTTTAGTGCTTTTATAACTTTGTCAGCTGTAACTCTTGGTAGTTTTTCACTCATATAGCCATTTTCATAGTCGTCAAACTAATCATTTCAATTTGCGGAAGCACTTCATCATTTTCTAATCTATCTTCAATATGAAGCCGAACAGCATCTCTAATATTTTCTAATGTCTCTTCATAAGTCATTCCTTGTGTATAGCACCCTTGTAACTCAGGACAAAATGCAAAGTAACCATCCTTGTCTTTTTCTGTCACAATGGAAAATTGATAATAATTCATATTTTATTTCTCCATCGTATTTCTTATGTAATTATGTAAAAAAAATACAGAATTCATTTTATTCCATATCAAATTATTTAGGGGGTATAATAACTTAGCTATTCTCTCTAATAGGGTGAACTAACATAATTTATCCGCAGACTGGCGGACGTGATAATCTAACTGTCATTTTATTACACCCCCTTAACTTTGAAAAATATAGTACAAAATTAATATCCTTATTTTTATTCTGTCAAATTTTTCAGCAAATTTTTTTAATTTTTTTCAATAAATTCTCAAAAAACTAAAAAAGTTGACTGTTATTTCAATATCTTGATAAACTTTCTAATATGTTTAAAATAATATCTAACAAAATAACAAAAATTGTTGATGATTTTCTTTTATATCCCCTTACTCATCGGCTATGCATCAGATGGATTTCTTTATTGTTTTTTACTTTCTTAGCCATTTCAAACTATGCAGCAGAAATCATGGATAATAAATTCTATATAGATGTAGAAATTCTGCCGAACGCAAATCAAATACATCTTAAATCAAATGGCAATCTTATTATCTCAGAAACAGACTCTCCATTTCAATTGGAATTTTCAAAGCCTGAATTATCTATTCAATTAACGGAAAAAGTAGAAACTTCACCTTATTGGAGAGTTGGAATAAAAAAATTCTCAGACAAAGTTAGTGCTGAAAAATTTTTAAAAAATTTTTCTGAATGCTTTGCTGAACCATCATCAGAAATTGCTTATAAAAACAAAGAACTAAAGCAAATTAGCAATTATTCAGTGTATCTAAAAGAAAGGTTTAATTCATACGAATCGGCAAAAGCAATGTGTGAGATGGATGGATGGATTGAAGAAAAATACTCTTTCTCCAATTCTGAAGTTTTGATTTATGACATCAAAAACGATAAAGAATATTTTCTCAATGCTCCTCTCAATATTACTTCTAACAAACCGATTATAGTTTTTCAAATTCCGAAAACAAATTTCTGGGATCCAAAACAATTTGTAACTCGTTCCTATGAAGGAAATCTCAAAATTCAGTTAAACCAGCTTGGCAAGATGAATCTTATTGCAAATGTTGAATTTGAAAGATATATTGCTGGAGTTGTGCCAAATGAAATTGGAGATGACACTCCAATGGAAGCGATGAAAACACAAGCTATTGCCGCTCGCTCAGAAGCACTCTATAAAATAATTCACAAACAACATAAAGATGATGGTTTTGACCTCTGCGCAAGTGTGCATTGCCAGGTTTTTTCAGGTCTTACTGATGTTACTAAAAAAGTAAAAAGGGCAGTTGGCGAAACCGAATATATGGTAGGCATTTATAATTTTGAAATTATCAATGCGGTATATTCAACTAATTGTGGAGGCATTACAGAAAATAGCAATAATGTTTGGGGCGGCAAATCTGTCCCCTATCTTACAAGCATTTATGATGGAAAAAACAGTTACAAAATTAATCTAACTAATGAAAGTAAGGTAAAACAGTGGATATTGGGGAAACAACAAGTATTTTGCAATACCGAAAATGAAAAGGGCTGGATAAAAAATTCCTACAAATGGAAAAAGGAATTCTTAAAAGAAGATTTAGAAGAACACCTAAATTCAATTTCAGATTTGGGAAAGTTGAAAGACATTAAAATCCTAAAAAGAGGAAATTCAGGTCGGATTTTAGAGCTTAAAATTATTGGCACAAAAAATGAGATACATCTAAATAATGAATTGCAGATTAGACAAGCTTTTAGCGGCTTAAAGTCATCTCTGTTTTTTGTGCAGATAATTGGAAACAAAGTAATTTTTTCTGGTAAAGGTTCTGGTCACGGCGTTGGAATGTGTCAGGTTGGTGCCATCCAAATGGCGAAGGAAGGATATTCTGCAAAAGAGATTTTGAAGCATTACTATACTGGGATAAAGATAACAAAAATTAAGTTATCAAATTAGTATGAGATTTTAATCCTCTGGACTTAATGTAAGTTGTTTAGGTGTTTGCTTCTAACAAACCAATAATAAACTCAAAGGGAAATTCCTTTTTAAATTCAACAATAATTTCTATCAACAGGTTTTCAATTTCATCTGCTAACTTGCTTACATTGATTGTATTTCTTATTTTCCTGATTCCAGATAAAGATTTCCACAAAGATTTATACACAACAAGAGATGTATAGTAAGCATCCTCAAGAAAAAATTCATCTTTGGTAACTACAAATTTCTGCAAAGAATCTAAAGTCCTATGAATTTTTACTGGAATAATTGTTTTATACCAATCCAAATCTGAAAATGGTTCTTCTAATCCGTGCAAACTCAAATATCGTGCTCTATAATCTTGCAGAAAATCTTCTGCTTTAATTAGATAATCATTACTGAGTTTAATGATATGTTTTTTCTGAACCTCTATGTGAATCTTCTCAAAAGGGTCTTCTTCATTCAGAGGTAAAATTTCAATTTTATTTTCTTTGATAAATTTGCCTATCATCTCTCGTGCTTCTTCCAGATTCTCTTTAAGAATTTCAAACCAGTCCTTGTCTTCATACCTGTCTTCAATTTCTTTTTTATAAACTGTGCATCTATCTTTCACAGGACATTTTTCACAGCGGTAATCACAATAATTATAAGGTGCTTTTTTCACTTTTCTCTCCCAAAGCTTATGAATAATTTTATTAAAAAATAGAAAGTAGCTGTAATCATTGTCAAATTTTATTTTCCTGTAAATTATCAGAGTAAGAAAATTGAGTGTTATTTTTAACCTGATAAATCATCCTAAAAAAAATGGAAAATATATTTGACAAGAATATTGTAAGAATTTTATTTTGTATATTGTTTAATCAATTGCCAATAATTGGGAAATACAGAAATGAAAAACAATGAAAAAATAAAACTTGAATATAAAAGCCTTTCTAAAGATGAGGTTTATCTAATATCTCGGGCTGAGTTTGAGAAGCAAACAGTCATCACAACTGACTATGCCAAAAAGCTTTTCACTAATTCACGAAAAGCATCTAAAATTTTAGATAAATTAACGAGAAAAGAACGTCTTATCCAGATTGAAAGAGGTAAATATATAGTTGTGCCCCTAAAAGCCCCCAATCAATTATGGACTCCTAACGAATTTATTATTGCAAAACTCTGGATGAGCGATGTGCCTTACTATATTGGTTATTTTACTATATATAACTATTGGGGGTTTACTGAACAAGTTCCTCAAACTGTTTTTGTATTAAATACAAAGAAATCTCGTTCAAAAATAATATGTAATGTAAGATATAAAGCTGTTAAAATAAGTGAAAAGAAATATTATGGGATCAAAAGGGTAAGAATAAACCAAGAGGAAATATATATTAGCGATAAAGAACGAACTCTAGTAGATTTTATATATAATCCAATTGGTTCATTCGCAAATGTCAAGAAAGTATTGGAAGCCAATCTAAAACAAATTAATTTTACCAAGTTTATAAAATATCTGATATCTTTCCCTGTGATTTCTGTCAGAAGAAGAGCTGGTTATATTTTAGAGCAATTGGGTTATAAAAATTCAGAATTGGAAAGATTACAAAAAAATCTGGGCAATAAGACAACTTATACTGTATTAAATCCAAGAATACCTTGCAGAAAAGGGAAAATCAGTAAAACCTGGAAAGTTATTGTTAATGGATAAAGAACAACTAAAAGATATAATACCTGCATTGGCAAGAAAACATAATTTCAGACAGGCAATCGTAGAAAAAGATTATTACCTCACCATTATTTTGAATAATATTGATTCACATCTAAGCAACAAACTTATTTTTAAGGGTGGCTCACTTCTTAATAAAATTTATTTCAATTACAAAAGGTTAAGTGAAGACATTGATTTCACTTATTTGAGTAAAGACGAATTGAACTCGCGATCTAAAAGATCCAGGGCTATTGCACCAGTTAGAGAAAATATGAAGGAATTCTTAAGATATTTAGGCTTAAAAAGTAAAAATCCAGAGGGTGAAGGATTTAATAATTCTATGCAATATATTTTCAATATTTCATATCCTTCTTTTGTTACTGGAAAAGATGAAAGTATAAATATTGAGACTTCATTAAGACAAAAACCAATAGATAAACCGGTTTATAATGCAATCAGACATTTTTATAGAAATCCTTTTACAGACGAAGATTTAATCCCGGAAAATAAAATATTATCACTATCTCTAATTGAAGCTGTTGCTGAGAAATTGAAAGCTGCAATTACAAGAAAAGATTTGGCAATTCGTGATTATTATGATTTATGGCATATAGCAAAATCAGATTTCGATTTTTATAATAAAAAATTCCTTAATATTTTTAAGAAAAAACTCGGAGGTGAAGGTTATAAATGTGATTATCGTCATAATTTTGGTTTAGATAAAAATGCTGTTAACATACTTAATCATCAGGTAAAAACGGATCTAATACCAGTTATTCGTATTGGAGAACATTTCAATCTTGAAAAAGTTCTTGAACGATTTAACAAGATACTGAAAGAAGTAAATTATTCTTAATAAAAAACTAACAATGCCTAAGCAGGAATTCAAAATGATTCATAAACAAAATCCACTAAAATTTTTCATCCAAACCTATGGCTGTCAGATGAATGTAGCTGATAGCGAAATGGTTTCAGGTCTACTAATCAAATCTGGATATGAACTGACTGAAAATATTGATGAAGCGGACATAATAATTTTCAATAGTTGCACAGTCCGCCAGCACGCAGAAGACAGAGTTATCGGTCGTATTACACAAGAAGGAAATCGCAAAAAAAAGAAACCAAATTTACTTATTGGCTTAATTGGATGCGTTGCCCAACGCTGCGGTGAAGAACTAATACAGAAAATAGATTGCCTTGATTTCGCAGTTGGAACTGACCAATATCGTCTTTTACCAAAAGTAATAGAGAATTGCTTAAAGAATAATTGCTCAACATCTTTGCTTCAAGCAAATTATAAAGAAAATTACAGCGACATTCCTCCTTATAGAAAAAAAGGGATAAATGCTTTCATAACCATCATGCGTGGCTGTAATAACTTCTGCTCGTATTGTATTGTTCCGTATGTTCGTGGAAGAGAACGCTCACGAAATCATCTTGAAGTTCTAAAAGAGATTGAAACGGCTGGGAATAAAGGATACAAAGATATTACACTCTTGGGACAAAATGTAAATTCTTACAAAAATGATAATATTGATTTTCCCACTTTACTTAAACTTGCCTCAAAAATTGATTCCATAAAAAGATTGCGTTTTATTACATCTCATCCAAAAGATTTATCTGATAAATTAATTGAAGTAATGACAAATGAAGAAAAAGTATGTGAGCATCTTCATCTTCCATTGCAATCAGGCTCAAACACTATTTTAGAAAAAATGAATAGAGGTTATTCAGTTGAGCAATACCTTTCTATTATTAAGAAGCTAAAAAATTCTATCCCGAATATTGCCATAACAACTGATGTTATGACTGGTTTTCCAGGAGAAACAGAAAAGGACTTTTTGGATACCTATAATCTTATGAAAAAGATAAGATTTGATTATGCATTTACATTTAAATATTCTCCTCGCAAAGGAACAAAGGCAGCTGATCCCCGAGTAAATCGGGGACAGATAGATGAAAGTATTCGCCTAAAAAGATTACAAAAATTAATAGCACTTCAGGAAAAGATTACTTTTGAAAAATATAAAGAGCAAACCGGAAAAGTTGTTGAGGTTTATGTTGAACAAAAAAGTAAGAAAAACATCAATGAACTATCAGGACGAACAAGGGATAATAAAATAGCTGTGTTTCCTGGAGATAAAAATTTGATTGGCAAATTTGTGAAAGTAAAAATTTGCGATGCAACTGGATGGACATTAAGAGGAAAACAACAAAAAATTTGACAACTAATATTAAGAATTTTCATATAAAATTATGAACTTAAAGAAACTATTATTTCAGAATGTAGCAATTACTAATAGTGAAGTAAAGGAAAAAGACACTAACAGAAAAATCCAAATAGCAACTTGTGCTCTACTTCTTGAGCTTGCAAATGCAGATAGCGAATTCGCAGATGTTGAGAAAGAAAGTATAATTTCTATAATTAAATCTAATTTTAATTTGTCAGATAATGAAGTAAATGAGTTAATAAATGAGACAGAAAAGGAACTCAAACAAAGTATTGATTTGTGGCAATTCACTAATCTTATAAACCAAAATTTTTCAAATGAAGAAAAAGAGAGAATTCTTGAATTTACCTGGCAGGTCATTTATGCAGATGGTCGTCTTGACCAATATGAAGACTATTTGGTTCACAAAATAGCAAATTTATTACGATTAAGCCATGAACAACTTATAAAAACAAAATTATCGGTCTCGGCGCCCAGACGGAAAAGTGAGTGAGAAATGAAGAGAGAAATTAAAGAATTATGGCCAGAATTAAACTGGATAAAGAATAGAAATTTACGAGAAAAAGTTGCAAAAACATGGGAATTGGCTTTTAAAAAAAGTGTGTTAACGCCAGAAGATTTAAAAAAAATACCATTTACCTTACTTGTAAAAAATTGCAAAGTAAGTTTTATGGCTCATAAGCGAGCTGTTGTTCATATCGCTTTTGAATCTGCCAAAATAATGCAGGAATTCTTTGGAGATAATCTGCCAATTAATCTTGATGTAGTTGTTGCAGGTGCTATTTTAGCTGATGTGGGTAAATTGCTTGAATATGAAAAGGATGGAGATACTATAAAATTCAGCAAATCTGGAACTTTGCTTAGACATGCATTTACAGGTGTTTCTCTTGCACAAGTGTGTGGAGTTCCTGATGAAGTCTGTCATATTATTGCAGTACATTCCAAAGAAGGTGATGCATTCAAGAGAACGACAGAAGGATTGATTGTTCATCATGCAGATTTTATGGCTTATCTGCCTTTTAAGAATTTATAGATGAATACCGATAAAACCTGTAAATGGTATAATTCTTGTCCGATAAAATATTTTACTGACGCTGGAAAATTAGAGCCATATTGGGTAGAAAATTATTGTCTGAAGGGTAATAAAAATTGTATTCGTTATCAAATGGAAGAAAGAGGAGAATTTCATCCAGATAATATGCTGCCTAATGGGACGATTCGTGATGATTTAATCTAAATAATGGTTTATGTAGATTAAAGGTTTATCTATGGGTAAAAAATATAAAGAAATTCAAGAAAGAATTATTATAACTTCAAAAACGGATGTTGTTCGGGAACAGTTATCTTTCGTAGATACCTATATAAGCCAACCAATAGAGAATAGAAGACAAAATACTACTGCAGTATATTTAGGAGATGTAAATAAAGCACTGGGACTATTGCCTAATGACATTATAGATTGTGTAGTGACCTCGCCTCCTTATTGGAAACAGAGGAATTATAAACATCCCAAACAGATTGGTCAAGAAAAATCCTATCATGAGTATATAAGAAATCTTGTTGATATTTTTACTAAAATAAAAAGAGTATTAAAGCCCACGGGAACTTTCTTTTTAAATGTAGGATATAAATATCAAAATAAGGAGTTATTACTTATACCTGAATTATTAGCAGTTGAACTTCAAAAAAATGGCTGGGCACTCTTAAACAAAATTATCTGGCAAAAACCTAATGCTATGCCTTCCTCACTGGATAATAGGTTTTCAAACGTTTATGAGCCTATATTTCTATTCGTA
>JAYEOL010000065.1 GCA_034722995.1 Candidatus Cloacimonadota bacterium
CTTTAGGAACCCCCAAATAATCATATATCTCATCTAAAGTATAACCAGCATCTAAAGCTGTTTGTATTTTAGGCTGTAAATAATTTAATATCTCTTCCCTACTATATCCTGCTTCTATTGATTTTTCGTATCTATTCATTAAATCAGATTTGTATCTTTTGCTTGTTTCAATATTTTTTCTAAACCATCTATATCTAACAGAATCTTTTAATTCTGGAGTTAATTGTGAATATCGTGGGTCTTTTAAAACCTCTGATAACTTTATATCTGTTGTAATTGGTTCATAATCTGTTTCCACAAATGAGTATCTTGTAAAAGGAAAAAAGTAATCTCCATCATCACCTCCAAACCTTACAAGCAAAACAAGATGGATAGTAACCCATATCATATAAATTCCAATTAATACTCTGTATTTTCTAAAAAATTTATTCATATCATTCTCCAGAATATTCTTTACTTAATAACTCATAATCAATTAGAATATTTGCTAAAGTCTTTTTATCAATATCATATTTATTGGCAAAAATACTAAATTTACTTGATATTGAGTCAATTCCAGTACCAAATAAATGGAAGGAAAGTTTTAAAAACCTTACTTTTTCATATTCTTTCAACACTTCATACAATTCTTTTGTTTGCATATCATATTTAAATGCAAGCAATACACAGTAATAATCATTTACCAATGCATCATATATATCAAATTCTTGTTGTTGCTCTTTAAAACTTTCTTTTAGCATATTTTCCTGTGTTTCTTTTGAAGAACAAGCGAATATAATCAAAACTATTAAAGTTAAAATAAACAATTCTTTCATTTTTACTTCCTTATTTTTTCATTTCTTTAAAAGGAATACCAAATTGATTACCCTTCAAATCCAAACCCATAACTACTTTAGTTTCACCAGTTATTGTATCCGTAATAAGAAAACTCGGATCAAAATAAGCGCCACCAGCTATTTGGTATCTGCCAATACCAGTATTCAAATTGAACCATAAAATAACAAATATCAATGCTGAAAGTAATATGCCAAGTAAGAAACTTTTAATGTCTAAATTTTTCATTTTTTAACCTCTTGTAACAGTATTTGTAACACCTATGTAAGATTTCTGTAACATTAGTTGTACCAGTCAAGTTTTAATTGCATAACAACATCGCAAGTTTGCATAATGCAATATTATGTAAATCTTACCTCGTCATTATAAAAATTATTAGAAACAAAATAAACCAAAATAGCTGAAGAAATAAATATACAATTTTTAGCATCCGTTCTTCTCTGTAACCATTTTTTAGGTGCAAAAATATAATAGAAAAGTGTAATAGTTAAAAAGATTGTAAACCATATTTTAGTGCTTTTCGATAGAGGTTTGTTTGATATTTCTTCTTTATAATTTTTTTCATATTAAGCCTAAAATTAAGCTCACCAAATTGGCACTAACGCAGCGAGTGACAATCAGGTGGAGCGCATTGTTAGATGCTAATAATCTTATAAAGCATAAAAATAACCAAAAGTGGGATTAGAAGAAATCCAATCCCGCAAAAATAAGTCTTCAGCTTATCGAATCTGAAGACAACATCTAAAAAAAATCCAATTGCAACTCCGATTACAAGAAGTATTATGGGTGCAAACCAAATTATTTTTCTTCCGAGTAAAATTAAAAAAATCAACCCAAAAATAATGCTTATAATTCTGTATATACTGACAGTGATATATATTTTCGGCCCAGCACCTGTGAATTGAAAATTATCTAAATAGATGCTTTGGTAATGAGCGAAAAGGTAGAAAAAACAAAAGGCAATAACTATTGAAATTGGAACTCCAAACATATTATCCTTTCTTGCATCTAACGGTGAAGTTCACTTGCAGAAACGAAAACACTTCCTTACCTATAATTCACCACAAAACTAATATGGTTTCAACCAGCATAAATATTAAAATACATCTTCGTTTTTGTCAGCTTCATTGTATTGTTAGAATGGTGTTTTATTCAACTGATAACTGGAATTGATAAACTGCGACAAATCTTTCGTGCTAATTTGTTAGGTATTTCTGTATGACGCGGAATGGCTTCAATATGTCCTGTATTTGGATTACACCACAAAGAGTGAGAACCTCCTTCACGCTTAAGGTAGCAACCATACCTGCGAAGATGTCTCAACAGAGTATTACGTTTCATTGAATCGTTACAAATTCTTTTTGAGCACTTTCAGGGATACTACGAAATGCGTCTTCTCTACGGTCTTCAAGAATTAAAGTAATTGCTTCAGAAAGACTTTGTTTACATTCTTCAATGGTTCGCCCTTGGCCATTTGCTCCCGGAATTTCTGGGCAATATGCAATATACCAATTTTCGTCCTTTTCAATTATTGCTGTAAACTCGTTATGCATATTAAATTCCTTTTAATTATAATAAAAATTATGTTTTAGACTGAACTAACCAATAATTCTAACACGCATTCTAACATATATTATACTACAATTTGTAGTATCCAAAGGATCTGCCTCTGGCATGATATGATGCATCCTATTTTTGAAATTAACGCACACAAAACTAAATATCTATCTTTGAAATTAACATTCCAGAAATATCACCTTATTTACAAAACAAAAAAGAATTCCTAAAAAAAAATCTGTCAAATATTTTATAAAGTTCTTAATGCTTCATTTTCCCAATCTTATCAATCTTTTCATATTCAAAAAATCTAAACAGAACTCTTTAATTTTTAATATAATCGCAAAGGCAAAATCCGAAACTTCTGAAACTATTTCTTCTTCCTTAAAACCTTACCTTCTCCAAGGACAAGAATTGGAAATGCTCCAAGATGTAGAGGATTTTTATCCCATACGATAATACTTGCCAGTTTTCCCTTTTCTATTGTTCCAAGAACATCATCAATTCCTAATATTTTTGCATTTTTATAAGTTATCAATGAAATTGCATCCTCTTCGCTCATTCCTTGAATCATAAAGAATTTCAGACTATCTCTAAGAGCTATGGTCTGAATAACAGGGTGGTCAGTCATAAGTCCATAAAATGCTTTGGATTTCATAAGCAGACCTGCATTTTGATAATAGGCATGTTTTAATTCCACTTTATACCCAACAGAACCAAGAGGACCATAAACGATTGGGATTTTATTTTTTGCCAGTTCATCAAATATCTCTTTGTTGAATACATCACCAGTATGGTCAGCAGTAACATTCAAATTATATTTTTTCACAAGTTTAATCAAATACAGCACATCGTCATCTTTATGCACATGAACCTTTGCTGTTTTCTTGCCGGATAGAAGTTCTAAAATTGCTTTTTCCTCAGAATTAAATTCCAATTCAAATTCCTTTTCTATAATTCTCCTTTCTGCTTCAAATTCCTTTTTTGTAAGTTTCTTATCCTTTTTCTTTTGATTTAGTTCTATTAATTTCTTCTCCCTGGATAAGGATGCTTTTTCTTTTTTGATAAGTAAGTCATCAAATTTTTTCTCAAGAAGTGCATAAACACCCATTCTTGTATTAGACCTTTCACCTTTCCATTCTGTAGTGGAACGAGGATTGAAACCAAGAGCCATTTTAAATCCATAATCTTTTACAAATGCTTCGTCTCTGTTTTTTGCATAATTCCTGATAATCATTGCTCGTCCACCAATCAAATTGCCGCTACCAGGGATAACACAACTGTATAGAACTCCGAAATCAACTGCATCTTTAAAAGCTCGGTCATCAAAATAAATGCTGTTTAAAGGATTGTTTAATGGACGGATTTGATTAGTATAATCATTAACTTCAGCTTCCTGGGTTGGCTCTCCTTCTCTATCCATACCAATATGCGAATGTGCATCAATAAAAGCCGGAGTAACAAATCCTTCATAATCAGCTTTTGCTTTCTCTGAAGATACCTCAATAATCTTATTCCCTTCAATTACAATGGTTTTGTTTTCATATTTCGTTTTTCCATCATAAAGCACTTTTGCTTTGATTACTATCTCTTTTTTCTTTGCCATCTCGTTTCTCCTTAATATGCGTAGTTATAATTAACATTTTATAAATATTCTTGATTGCCTATGAATAAATGTATTTTATGAAAGCTCATTGAATTAAGTCAATTTTTCTATTTTATAATTGAGTCCACTCTAAAAAGTTATATTCATGTATTATGAAACCGTTAAAACGGTTGAGGTTGGTGTTTTGTTAACCCCCAACTTAAATTGGGGGTTACTCGGAAGATAGAAGCATTAAACCGTTTCAACGGTTTCCTCCCGATATGTCGGGACAAAAATTTTAAAATATTTCATTCTTTAGGCTTTTTATAGTGAACTCATAATTAAATCTAATTATCTAAGAAGCATTCTTTTCTTAAGGAAAGTAAATCTTATTTTAATTATTATTTAATTGAATATATGTAGATTCAAGATTTATTGACATAAAGTTTGAACATTGTTTTTTTTGAAAAAAAATAAACAAATAGAGGAAATAATGAAGAGGTTACTTTCAGGCAATGAAGCTGTGGCAAGAGGAATTTATGAAGCAGGAGTAAAATTTGCTTCTGCATATCCAGGAACACCCAGCACAGAAATTCTGGAAAATGTAGTTCAATACAAACAAGATGTGCATTGCGAATGGGCTCCTAATGAAAAAGTTGCTGTAGAATCAGCTATTGGTGCTTCTATGGGTGGGGTTCGTTCTGTAGCTGCTATGAAACATGTTGGACTAAATGTTGCGGCAGACCCATTCTTCAGTATGGGGTATATAGGTTCAAACGGTGGAATTGTTATAATCTCTGCTGATGACCCAAGTATGCACTCCTCTCAAAATGAGCAAGACAATCGTCACTATGCTCGGGCAGCAAAAATGCCTTGTATTGAACCAGCAGACAGTCAAGAAGCAAAGGACTTTATGATATACGCCCAAGAAATCAGCGAAAGATTTGATACACCTGTCCTTTTCCGTATGACAACCAGAGTCTGTCATTCAAAAAGTATAGTTGAGCTTGGAGAAAGAAAAGATATAAAATCAAAGGGATTTGAAAGAAATTTCAGCAAATATGTAGTCCTGCCTGCAAATGCCCGTAAACTCCATCTTAAAGTTGAAGAAAGACTGAAAAAATTAGAAGAATACGGATATGATTGCCCATTAAATAAAGTTGAGATTAATGATACAAAAGTTGGAGTAATTACAAATTGTATTGCATATCAGTATGCAAAAGAAGTCTTCCCGAATGCCTCATATCTTAAATTAGGCCTTTCTTTCCCAATGCCTAAAAAACTTATTAAAGAATTTGCTGAAAAAGTTGAAACCCTATATGTTATTGAAGAATTGGAATCATTCTTAGAAGAACAGATTAAAGCTATGGGAATTAAAGTAATTGGCAAAGACAAACTGCCAATTACTTATGAATTCAATACCGATGTTGTTGAAGAGAGTTTGTTGAACAAAAAATCTTATAAAGAAATCAATGTACAAGGCTTACCTCCTCGTCCTCCTTCTCTTTGTCCTGGATGCCCACATAGGGCAGTATTCCACACTCTACATAAACTTAATGTTCATGTTACTGGTGATATTGGGTGTTATACTCTGGGAGGTTTGCCGCCTCTTTCAGCACTTCATACCTGTGTGTGTATGGGAGCAAGCATTGGCAATGCATATGGAATTGAAAGAGCAATGCCCGAAGACCCAACCGGAAAGGTGGTAGCAGTTATTGGAGATTCCACATTCATTCACTCTGGCATCACCGAACTTATTAATGTTGTCTACAATAAAGGTGTGTCAACCATCTGCATTATGGATAACAGTATAACTGCAATGACCGGGCATCAGGACCATCCTGGCACCGGTAAAACTTTGATGGGTGAGAGGACTCACAAACTGGATTTGGTTAAGCTTGTTGAAGCGTGCGGAGTTAAAAAAGAAAATATCCGTCCTGTTAGTGCATTTGATACAAAAAAATTAATGAAGGTATTCAAAGAGGAACTTGCAAAAAGTGAACCATCAGTAGTAATTACACAAGGACATTGTATTTTTATAGAACCAAAAACTAAGAAGTGGAAACTTTTTGAAGTGGATTCCGAGAAATGTAAAGCCTGTGGAATTTGCCTGAAAGTTGGGTGTCCAGCAATTTACACAGATGAAGAGAACAAGGCAGTAATTGACCCGATATTCTGTCTGGGTTGTACAGTTTGCGCCCAGGTTTGCCCATTTGATGCAATTATAGAAGTGGTGAATTAGTAAATTGGTTCACCCCGTTAGATATTAATATTTTTTATAGATGTATTATATTATCAGTTAATTGGCTAATACCAAAAGAGAAATACAAATTTTTTCTAATAGATTATCTAACGGGGTAAACTGGTGAATTAGGGACAGCAACAGGATAAACCTGTTGCTACCCACCCTGTGGGTAGAGTTGGGTTTATCCCAAATCAAAAAAGGAAAGGTGATTTACATATGAAGCACACATGTCCCGAAAAGAATCGGGAGGACTGGCGGACTGTTTATTTTATGAGCTGTCAGGGACCATTCCCTGACATTTAAATTCGTCATGGAATGGTCCATGACGACTCCTCGGAAAATCAAACTATAAAGGATAAAAGATGAAAAAAGATAAAATTAATGTTTTGATCTGTGGCGTTGGAGGACAGGGAATCTTACTTGCAAGTGAAATTCTCTCTGAAGTATTAATAAGGGCTGGATACGATGTTAAAAAAAGTGAGGTTCACGGTATGTCCCAGCGAGGCGGTAGTGTAGAAAGTCATGTCCGCGCTGGCAAAAAAGTATTCTCTCCACTTATCAAAAAAGGTGAAGCAGATTTCATTCTCTCTTTTGAAAGCATGGAAGGGCTTCGTTACCTTGAATATCTTGCACCAGCAGGAAAGTTGATTAGGAATACCCAAAAAATCATACCGCTGACTGTCACAATTGGTAATGCAAAATATCCAGAAAACCCAGAAAAGATTGCAAAAAATAATGATATTGACACAATCTCTATCAATGCCATAAAAATTGCAAAAGATTTGGGAAGCGATAAGGTTGTGAATATTATCTTACTTGGTGTATTGGCACAAAATTTAAAAATTGACAGAAAAATCTGGGATGGTGTAATAGTTGATTGGATGAAAGTAAAAAGACTTCCTCCCAAAATTATGGAGATTAATAAAAAGGCTTTTGAGAGAGGATTTACTACATGAAAGCACAAACTATTCAGAATTATAGCAAAATGAAAATTCTTTTAATTTATCCCAAATATCCAGATACATTCTGGAGTCTTAAATGGGCTTTAAGGTTTATTTCTAAAAAAGCAAGTCTACCACCTCTCGGCTTAATAACTGTTGCTGCAATGCTTCCCAAACAATGGGAGAAAAAACTTGTTGATATGAATATAAAAAAGTTAAGCGATAAGGATATTAAATGGGCTGACTATGTATTTATCAGCGCAATATCTGTTCAAAGGGAATCTGCGAAAAAAGTGCTTAATAGGTGTAAAGAATTTGGAGTTAAAGTTGTGGCTGGTGGACCTCTTTTTACAACTGAATATGAAGATTTTTCTGATGTAGACTATCTTGTACTTAACGAGGCAGAAGTTACTCTTTCACCTTTTCTGAAAGATTTGCAAAACGGATGTGCCAAACATATTTATACTTCTAAAGAATTTCCTGATATAAAAAGAACACCTGTTCCTTTATGGAAACTTGTTAATACAAAAAGATATGCGAATATGTGTATCCAATATTCACGAGGTTGTCCATTTGATTGTGAATTCTGTGATGTTACCTTGCTCTTTGGGCACAAAATACGAACAAAAACCACGGAACAGATGTTAACAGAATTAGAGAGTCTACATTCGCTGGGCTGGAAAGATGGAGTGTTTATTGTAGATGACAATTTTATCGGGAATAAAGCAAGATTAAAGAAGGAAATCTTGCCTGCTATGATTAACTGGATGAAAAAAAGGAAATATCCATTTTACTTTGGCACACAAACCTCAATAAATCTCGCTGATGATGATGACCTTATGCGAATGATGGCTAAGTCAGGCTTTGAAACAGTATTTGTTGGCATTGAAACCCCTGATGAGGAAAGTCTGGCTGAATGTGGTAAAGTACAAAACAGAAATCGTGACTTAGTCGCCTCAGTTAAAAAAATCCAAAGATTTGGCATGCAGGTTCAGGGCGGATTCATCGTCGGCTTTGATAGTGACCCACCTTCAATTTTTGAAAGACAGATAAAGTTTATCCAGGAAAGTGGAATCACTACTGCTATGGTTGGGTTGTTACAGGCTCCACAAGGGACCAGACTTTATAAGCGACTTACGAAAGAAGGCAGATTATTAAAGAATATTTCAGGTG